>CALDGT010000912.1 GCA_937942935.1 uncultured Chloroflexota bacterium
GCCTAAGATTGCCATCCCGCCGAGTGTGCGGGTATAACTGGTGGTGTCTTGTAGGTCATCCATCCGTCGCCAAATTGCACCCGCAATTTTACTCATGATGATTTCGATGCCCGTGAATGGGGTCGTGCGAAGCAGAGTGAGGCTATCGTGTGTGTATTCTGTGACCATTGCTTCTGCGGAATCGGATGCAATTTGCGAAAGGGTGCGGACATATAAAAATAAGACACCCGGAAAAAGAATCATCGAAACCAGCGCAAATGGCACAAACATGATATACAGCAAATCTGACCCTGTGAGCGTGAGTGCTAAAAATATGGCATAGATAATCACCCATGTCACAATCGGGCGGATTTCTGGCGGAAAGACACGCCAATGAGCGCCTAATTGTCGGCGTATGATGGGGTTGCTTCGTCTTGCCCATAGAGGAAGGGATTTATCGAGCGACACAGTATCGTTGGTCGCCAAACGATTTTGGTGTAATAAAGTCGGGGTACTCATAAATAATCTCTCCTTTTGGAGAAATTATAATGAGCCGATTAAAATCATTCAATCATTTAACCAGAATATGGTAAAATCCCCACAATTAAATGACACCTTTAGGATATATTATGGCATTTGACCCCCGTTTTGCAGAACTGTTCGATTTTACCGATGATGAACTCCGCGCCAACCGTGTTGGGCAACTCGCCCCACGCCAAAAAGCCAAACTCGCCCAAGAAGATACCCAAGAGACACTCGATTTAGGGTGTTCGTTATTTCTTTTGTTAGCAATCGCCTTCATCGCATTGGTCATTTGTGGGCTGATATTCAATATCAGTACCTACGCACAATTATTTTTAGATAGCTTACCATTTTTAATCCCAATTGGATTGTTATTTGGTGGGGTGATTCTGTATGTGAATTATATGGGCAACCGAGAACGTCGTCAGAAATACCCAATGCCTGTCACCGCATTAAAAGGGGAGTGGTCGCTAGAAAAAATAGAGGGTCGGGCGTATGACCGTTATTATATTCATATCGCAGGATTGAAACTCAAAATTCTGATGATGCCATACGACTTGTTACGTAAACTCGACCCCAACATCCATTTGACCGTATATATCGAATCGAAATCACAAAAAATTGTGGCAGTCGAAACTGATGAGGAATAAAAGACGCTATATGTGATAAGATGAAGACGCACATTACTTATATTTCTCAAAGAAGGAGCATTGCCCATGAAACGACTGCTACCACTCCTCATCATTATCCTCATTTTATCTGGGTTAGGAATTATCCCTGCCACCACCTACGCACAAGATAATATTACGTGTGACCCGAATACCGATTATAAAGCGTTGTATGCCGAATCTGGCGTGGATATGCCGTATGAAGAAGCCCGCATGATCCTCACTTGTGCCATCCGTGCAGACCTGAATGCCACCGACCAGATGTATGCCCTGATGGAATTGGATTATTATAACGGCAATGCACAAGATTTGCTGATATATGCGCCCGCGATGGTGCGACAATTCCCAGATGACCCATATATTGCATTATTGGCGGCGTGGGGTTATGGCATCACGGGTCAGACGTATCCGTGTTATCAGATGACGAAACGCGCCGTTGAGTTGAATTTTCAAGCGCCTGATGCCAATTGGACAGGGCTGATTGTTGAAGGCGCAAAGTGTTCATTTCAGGTCGGGGATATGTTTGTAACCGGTTATACAGCAGGCTCACTACCAAACCCCGAATCCGATGCCATTTTATCGTTGTCGTTTTCGGAGTATAGCAGTAATCCAGAATATGCACTCTCTCTTGCCCAAGTCGCATATGACCAAGCCAACGCAATAAACTTCTGGACGCCATATCCGACTGTTGCACTGGCATTTGCACTTCGGTTAAATGGGCGAGAAGATGAAGCACTTGCCCTGATGAATGAGGGTGTTGAGCGTTTTCAGACCAGTTATATGTATGCCATGCGTGCCCAATTATATGCTCGTATGTTTGATATATAAAATTACCGGGTTGATGCTCAAACTGCAATCGAAATGAACCCGACTGGTTATTGGGAATTGCAAGTTATGGAGATGCCTGGTATTAATGATTCCGCCGTTATTCGTCAATACGGTGAGCAGATTATGGAATTGTATCCCTATAACCAATGGCATTTTGGCATGTTCCGTGCACAATATTCTGCCCCAGAGGAATGTGATACGATTATCCGTTATGCTGACCTGTACCTCAGTTATAACCCTGATGAAAACCTCGCATCTCATGCCCTATATGATAAAAATGACCCTGAAAGATGCGGTAGTGTGACCAGCCAACTCCCCGCCTTTGTATGTGACCCGAACACCGATTTTGCGACAATCATCGCCGAATTGAATGGCGATGGGAAGCAAATTATCCCTGTGGCGCAATGTTGGGTAGATTCACAACCCGATAATGTGCAAGCCTACACCACACTAGGCGATACCTATTGGTATTTGGGCAATAATGAAAAAGCGATAGAGGTATATGAACAGGTTGTCCTTATCGCGCCAACGGATGCCTATCTCATTAGCGTCTTGGCAGACACCTATTTTTATGCAGGGGATAGTGTGACGTGTTTGCAGAGAGCCAATGTCGCTTTAGAAATTGACCCACAATATTATTACGGGCAAGAAGTGGCGATGCGCTGTTCGTATGCGTTGGGCGATTATGCGCGTGTGATTGAAATTGGCACAACATGGCATGACTTGTATCCCGATTACACAGGCACATTATTTGAATTGGCGGATAGTTACCGCTTGGTGGGGGATTGTGAGAATGCGTTGGTCATCGCAGAAGTGGGACGAAATCTTTTGCCAGATGACACCCGCTTTGCCGATGTGCAAGCCCAATGTGGTGGCGTTACTCAAGCACCCTTTGAATGTGACCCGAACACCGATTTTGCAACGATTGTTGCCGATTTGAATGGCGATTGGGAACAAATTCTCCCTGTGGCACAATGTTGGGTAGATTCACAACCCGATAATTCACAAGCCTACGCTACATTAGGCGATGCGTATTGGTTTATGAACAATTATGAAAAAGCCATAGAAACTTATGAGGCGGGATTAGCCTTGTTCCCAACGGATCTCTATTTACTGGCATCTTTGGGGGATGCTTATTCGGCTATGGGTAATCCAGAGGGGTGTCTGGAAAAAGCCAATGCCGCCTTAGCCATTGAACCACAATATGAGTATGCAACCAATGTGGTGATGTGGTGTGCGTATACGCTGGGCAATTATGCACGGGTGATTGAGGTCGGTGCGCCACGGCACGAATTATACCCCGATTATGCAACCGGATTGTTTGAATTAGCGGATAGTTATCGCTTGGTGGGGGATTGTGAGAATGCGCTGGTCATCGCTGAAGTGGGAAGAAATCTTTTGCCAGATGACACCCGCTTCACCGATATTCAAACACAATGTGGCGGATGATGTGAAAATTTGAGATTTAAGAAAAAAATAGCCTGTATGTACAGGCTATTTTTATATGTTCGTTAGTTCATCGTTGGTTCTGCCTGATTTTCATCAGCATTTTCCATTGATAATTCACCTTTATCATCCACCGTGAGGCGAATCATGCTGGCGAGTTGGAACTTGCCACTCAAAATACCATCAGACAAGGCATCTTCGACTTCATTTTGAATCAGACGGCGTAATGGACGTGCGCCATATTCGGGGTCATACCCTTTGGTGGCAATCCATGTGCGGGCTTCTTCGGTAATTTCGAGTGTGATGGCATGTTCAATGAGTCGGTTGCCCACTTTGATGAGTTCCAAATCCACAATTTGCTTAATTTCCTCTTGGGTGAGTGGGCGGAATACAATGGTCGCATCCACACGATTCAAAAATTCTGGACGGAAGGCACGGCGCAATTGCTCATTGACCTTTTTCTTCATTTCTTCATAACTTTGGCGCTCTTCTTCGGCAGTATCAGTTGGGATACTAAAACCCAAATTTGCCCCGCGTTTGATGGTATCTGCGCCGATATTGCTGGTCATAACGATGAGCGCATTGCGGAAATCGACACGGCGACCACGCGCATCGGTCAATTGCCCTTCTTCCATGATTTGGAGGAGCATATTGAAGGCTTCTGGATGTGCTTTTTCGATTTCATCGAACACGACAATGCTATAGGGACGACGACGAATCGCTTCGGTCAATTGACCTGCATCTTCATAGCCAACATACCCCGGAGGTGCGCCGACTAACCGCGCAATCGAATGGCGTTCCATGAATTCGCTCATATCCAATTGGATGAGCGCATCTTCACTGCCAAACATAAACTCTGCCAATGTTTTGGTGAGTTCTGTTTTACCAACACCTGTCGGACCTAAGAACATGAATGAGCCAATCGGACGGCGTGGGTCTTTGAGACCTGCCCGCGCACGGCGCACCGCTTTGCTGATGGCGCTGATGGCTTCGTGTTGTCCTATAATCCGTTTATGGAGGGCATTTTCCATCTCCATCAATTTGGCAGTTTCTTCACCTGCAATTCGCATGACAGGGATACCCGTCCACATCGCCACCACTTCGGCAATATCATCCCCTGTAAGGCGCGGTTGTTGGGTTTCTTCATTCCAATTCGATTTGAGGTCGGTCAAAATATTCGAGATGGTATCGCGCCGTTCACGCAATTCAATGGCGCGTTCTGAATTTTGTTCTTCTTCTGGCAAAAGATTAATTTCATCTTCAAGGTCGGCTAAATCGAGTTCCATACGGCGCACTTGGGCGGCTTCTGGACTTTTGTACATCCGCAAACGGGCGGCAGATTCATCAATGAGGTCAATCGCTTTATCTGGCAGGAAACGGTCTGGGATATACCGCGCAGATAAATTCGAGGCTTGTTCAATGGCTTCATCTGTAATTTCGACATTGTGATGTTCTTGGTAGGGGATTTTAATCCCTTGCAAAATTTCGATGGTTTCTTCGATAGATGGTTCATCTACCAAAATTTGTTGGAAGCGTCGTTCTAATGCCGCATCACTTTCGATGTGTTTGCGATATTCATCTAACGTGGTTGCACCAATACATTGCAATTCCCCGCGTGCTAGGGCAGGCTTGAGGATATTTGCGGCGTCTACACTGCTCCCCGCAGAACCAGCGCCAACCAGCATGTGAACTTCGTCAATGAATAAAATCGCATCCGATGATTTTAGTTCTTCAATCACCCGTTTAAGGCGTTCTTCAAATTGCCCACGATACATCGTGCCAGCCACCAATGACCCAACATCCAATTGCAAAACGCGCTTATTCATCAAGGGTTTGGGGACATCCCCGACGATAATGCGTTGTGCTAGTCCTTCAACAATGGCGGTTTTACCAACACCGGGTTCACCAATGAGGGCAGGGTTATTTTTTCTGCGCCGAGATAGAACTTGAATGACGCGCTCGATTTCTGTTTCTCGCCCGACAACGGGGTCTAATTTATTCTCGCGTGCCAGTTCGGTTAAATCGGTAGCGAGTTGGTCAACAAGGGGCGTCTTTTCTGGATTACGCCGCTTTTGTGGGGGTTGTTGAGGTGTCTTTTCTTCGGTATTGCTTTGCGGTTGCATGGGGCTTTCTTGAAGTACACGGCGCGTTTGCCGACGCACTTCCTCTGGGCTAATGCCGAGTCTTTTGAGGACATCAATTGCCACGCCTTCTTGTTGACGTACCAGCCCTAACAATAGGTGTTCTGTGCCAATATAATGATGCCCCATGCGACGGGCTTCATCTACGGCGAGTTCTAACACCTTTTTGGTACCGGGTGACAAGTCGAGTTGGGTGGGGGATGTGCGTGTAGAGGCACGAGTGAGGCGCTCTACCAATTCTTCTACGCGACGGGGTTCTAAACCTAAATCTCGCAAAACACGACCCGCAACACCACCTTCTTCGCGCATCAGACCTAATAACAAGTGTTCTGTGCCGATGTAGTTGTGATTAAGTCGT
>CALDGT010000913.1 GCA_937942935.1 uncultured Chloroflexota bacterium
GATATATGGCACAGTTTGACCGATGAATGGGCTATAGAGATAGAGTAATGTGGCGATGATAGCATATTCTGCCCGCATCAGGCGTAGGATGAATAAATAAGTCATGACCCCACATAATAAAATTGCGCCAACCGCAACCAATCGAATAGCAATAACTGTATCGTTGGTGAAAAAGAGTTCCATCACGGCGGTGATGTAAGGCGTGGCGGGAGGATAATAATTGCCGATTGGCGACCCATACCCAAGCAATGCGCCTTCTATCCAACGGGGATATAAGCGCCCCTCTCGCAAGGCATCGGCATAAGTATGCGCCATATAGACATGATTCTCTAGGTCATTATTATGGGGAATATCGCTTTGTAAGATGAATGGCGCGGCTATGATGAGTGAAAAACAAAATACAATCACCACCCCCCAATCTACACGTTGGCGAGCTTGGCGCATCCATGTTGGCAAATCATAATCATCAAGAAGATAATCGCTCATGCCGATTATTGTAACTCATTTTATGACAGGATTGTATCGCTATCACACCAATTTTATGTTATCCTGAATTGTCTTATCGGAGAAAAATGAAAATCATGTCTGATTTTATCATCCAACCAGCCGAACACAATGATTTGCACTCAGTTATCACCTTATGGCGAGAACGCATGACGATTATCAGCCAAAGTGTGCCACATTTGCGCTCTCATATCCCCGCAGAAACAGACCATTTCGCACACTTACATACATGTCTCAATTTGCCTAACACTGCGTTTATATGTGGTAAACAACAAGGGGAGATAATTGGTTACATACTTGGTACACTACGCGATGAAATGTGCCTGATACATGAAATGGTGCTAGATGCACATGCGTATCATCGTGGTTTGGCAAAGGCATTAGTTGGTGCAATTCAGACACGATTTATTGCAACAGCACCGATGCCCATTGCGATTTGTGTGCCTCGTTATTATGCGGTGGAACAAGCCTTTTGGCGGGGTTTAGGTGCGCGAGATTGGAAAGAAATTACATGGCAGACGAGTCCTCTGTATCAATGGATGATGTTATCATCCGCCCCGCAAAACAAGCCGATGTGAACGCGATTGGCAAATTATGGAAAAAATTAGCCGATTATCACCAAACATTAGATGTTCGGTTGCCACAACCCGCCTCTAATGGGGATGATTTATATGCTCAACGCTTAGAATCTCAATTAGATGACCCCTATCATCAAGTTTTAGTGGCAGAAGCGAATGGGCAACTTGTGGGGTATGTGTTGGGGATGATTGCCGATTATATGGCGGATGTTTTTTTGCCAGAAAGTACCGGTTTTTTAGCCGATATTTTTGTGGATGAAATGTATCGCGGGACTGGCGTGGGCAAGAAATTGGTCTTGGCATTAGGAATGTGGTTCAAATCACGCGGTATCGGTACAATGGAGTGGTATGTCGCCTCAGAAAATGCCTCTGCCAAACAATTTTGGGAGCATATTGGCGGAAAAGAACTGATTATACGGATGCGACTCGATTTATAATAATTTATTTTAAGGGGAAATTTATATGCGTTATATTCATCCGATTGGAATTCATGAAAAATTTGTCGCTAGTGGCACATATCTTCAAACCGATACCGATAAAGGTATCACCGAATGGGCAATTCATGAAATGCCCGATGGCGCATGGATGATTCGGCTAGACCGTGATGGGCGTAGTATTGATGGCATGAGCATGATTGCCGAAGTGTGGCGTAGTCCGTCATCAGAAGGGGGTAAAATTGCTCGTTTCGATATATGGAGTTTTTCTGAAAGACAACATGCACATCAAGTAAAAGCGCGTTATTTTGTGGTGGATAATGTCCTCGAAATGAGTGTGCAAATTGATGACAACCCACAACAAATACAATCACTCCCATTTCCGAAAAATGGTGTTTTGTTGTTAGAAATGCCTCTCCTATGGGGATTTGGGACTCGTCAGATGATGGGGCAGGGCGGAAGCGGAAAAACCTTTACTTGTTCTTTGAATATAGATAATCCTAGTTCACTCTCGCCTGTGGCGTATGAAGATAATGCCAGTGTCGAATGGGTGAATGATGTACAAGTGCAAATTGGCAATCATGATATGATTACACATCGTTATAAGACACCCTATGGGTGGTTATGGCTAGATGATTTGGGCATTGTGGTGGCGTATGGAGACCCAGATAATCCTTATGTTGTCCAACATTATGCACGCCGCCCAAAATGAAAGGTTAAGATGATAAACCGATTTTTTCTCTTTTTAGGACCAAACCGCACTCGTGCTTTATTTTTTTTGTTGGCGATTACCGGTTTAGGCAATTTGTTGATGAATGTTATTATCAACGAAAACGCATGGGCGCGAGATGTTCAGACCATTTCTGTCTTTATATTCCTCATTGGTACGGTGGTCATTATCCTAAGCGCACTCGATTCATTTGAACGTGGGCGCTGGATAGGTATTATTGCCCCTGTGCTTGGCGCACTCATTATTTCTGCCTTATTTTTTCCCAGCATAACACCGATTGTTTTGGGTGGTGGTCTGGGATGGATTGTCGCGGGGGCATACCTCTTTCGCCCACGGACACCCGATGAATATAAATTGGCGGTGCGGGCGCTCCGCAAAAGCGAATATCAAGATGCAGTTAAGCACATGGATGCGCTTATCAATAGTGACCCCAAAAATCCATTTCACTACCGCTTTCGTGCCGAAATTTTGCGCGTTTGGGGAAAATTACCCCT
>CALDGT010000914.1 GCA_937942935.1 uncultured Chloroflexota bacterium
CAAATAATGGTCTAATGGTATGCGATAATGGCGTAATCTTCTAGCCTGCAAAAATGAGTGCATGTTGAAATATTTTTAGAAGTGTGTCACATTTAATCAAAATCGCGTATAATGTGTGTGTAAATTGTGAGTGTAAATGCAAAGTATATAGGGTCTACAATTATGGTAACATCGCCAGAGATGATTGTATCAAGTTATACAGAAGCCTATCAAAAATTATACAATCGTGTGCCAAAAGACCTCGAAATGGATGGCGAGTGGGTTGTCGTGAATGGCGCACGGATGAAATTAGCCGATTTACAATATCTGACAGAGCAACTGCGTGAAGAATATAATAAGGGGGTTGGCGAAAAGAAAAATGTCGTCAATCGCTTGCTCAAATGGTTTAAGGGTATTTAAGGGGATATGACCCCATTCGATTACAACCGTAGACAACTGCGAATCGCCTTAATTGCATTGGGCATTATTATTCCTATTGGGGTTATTGGTTACATCCTTATCGAAAATTTAAATGTGTTAGATGCGTTATGGATAACCATTGTCACCCTATCCACAATTGGATATGGTGATGTTGTCCCCAAAACAGATATTGGACGATTATTCACCTTATTCATCATCATTTTTGGATTAGGTGCGGTAGGTATTGGCGCACAAGCCTTATTAGAGGTTTTGGTTAGCCCAAATATCCGCATTATTCGTCAACGGCGTAGGGCAGAAAAGCAGATACAGGCGATGCGCCGTCATTTTATCATTTGCGGAGAAGGCGTTGTTATTAACGATATTTATGAATCACTTTTACGTAATGCACAACTCCGACATCAGAATCAACGACAAGCCGTTATCAATAGTTTTAAGCGATATATCGAGCGCATTTTTGGTCAACGTGGCTTAAAAGTAGCTTCTCAGATTCATCATGATTATGTTTTGTTATTGATGAAATTATTTGGTGCAAGCCGTCAGACTAGCACGATATTAGATGTGATGGTGATGGTCACGCCCGATGCCGAATATGCAATGAAATTGAGCCTACAGGGGGCGATGGTAATTGAGGGAGACCCCTCTGATGATAATGTGTTACAACGGGCAAATATTGCACATGCGCGTGCTTGTATGATGATGTTAAACAGTGATACAGATACTCTTTTAGCGGTTTTAACAGCTAGAAGTGTAAACGATGCGATTTATATCACTGCTGCACCAAAATCAACAGAATTAGGTCTCAAAATTACGCGGATGGGGGCAAATAATGTCCTTACACGGTTTGATATTTCTGGTCAATTTTTGAATAATGCCACCTTGCGTCCTGCTGTAAATGCGTTTTTTAATAAACTTTTGTTTGAACCGAATCCACAAGCCTTAGTCGTACAATTATATTTGGGTGAAGAATCTCCATGGATAGGTAAACGATTAGGGGATTTGCTTATCTATGAGGAATTATCGGCTAGTGTACTAACTGTGCGTGAAGATACAGGTTTGTATCATATCACCCCAGATGAAAATTATCAGTTTAATGCCAATGACATTGTTTTAGTTGTTGTTGCTGGGGCAAGTGTTGCCGATTTGCAAGCCGATTGTGGTGTTAAAATTTATTCAGATATTCCCGATTTATCAAATTGGCAACGCCTGCCTACCGCACCAGTGCCGATTATTGGGGCAAGGCGATATACAGCCGAAGAAACCACATTTGAAGTGGGCAAAATGCGCCAACATTATGTGATATGTGGTAATGGGGAAGTGATTCGCAGTGCATTGGCGCACTTGCATCCCGATAGACCATTTGTTGTGATTAGCGATGATGGCGCATTGATTGCAGATTTGCGTCAACAAGGATTTAAGGCTATTCATGGTAATCCAACACAAGAAAAGATATTAGAGCAAGCTGGCATTACACGGGCGCTTGCTATGCTCATCAGTTTAGAAGATAAAGCGGTGAATTTACTCACAGTATTGACAGTCCGCACAATGAATAAAAATTTATTCATTGTGACCACGGGTGATGATACAGTTCGCAAGCAATTGCATAAATCGGGAGCAGACCGCATTCTCAATCCATTTCGGATTGCCGCCGAAGCGATTTTATTGGCGACAACACGCCCTGTCGTTAGCGATTTTTTGAATCATGTGTTGTTCAATTATCAAAGTGGTATTGAGACCACTGAATTATATATCCAAGAAGATAGCCTTTGGGTTGGGTGTACCGTTGGTGATTTAGCCCTAGATAATGCGTATAATGCGTGGGTGATTGGGGTTCGCCTACATAATGGTGACTTTGTATTTGCGCCTCATAGGGGATATATGATTCATTTGCATGAGGTACTCATTGTCGTTACACCCATGCAATATGCCGATAAATTGCGCGAATTAGCACATGGGCAAGCCGATAAGCGTCCTCGTACATTACGTTTTCAATCATTACCCATCTAAAACTGATATTCGTCTTTTTTATCATGACAAAGCGCGTTATGATTATAATGTACATTTTTTATGTCATGAGAGATTAGGGTTTTGTGGTGCAACGAGTACATTTTCGGATAAAACAAGACGGACAGCCCATCAAACAGCTTGCCAATGCACTTGGCGAACACATGGGATATTATGGTTATGAATTGATAGAAACACCTATCATCGAAAATGCCGATTTATTCCTGACCAAAGCAGGGGATAAAGTAGCAGAGAAATTATT
>CALDGT010000915.1 GCA_937942935.1 uncultured Chloroflexota bacterium
CTCATTCACCCCAGACGGGGCAGTTATTTTTTCATCGGCGAAATTTTGACCGATTACGTATTTGAAACTTATAGCTTACCTAGCCCCAAAACCATGTGTGGGACTTGTACGCGATGCCTCACCGCCTGTCCCACAAACGCATTCCCCAAACCGTATGTTTTAGATGCACGCAAGTGCATTAGTTATCTAACCATTGAGCATAAAGGCGAAATTGCCCCCTCACTGCGTTCACAAATGGGGAATTGGGTTTATGGATGTGATATTTGTCAGGATGTTTGTCCTTGGAATCGGTTTGTTATCCAAACAAACCAGCTTTATTTTCATCCACCAGATGAAAATCGTATTGCACCCTATTTAGCCGATATATTGTTGTTGGATAAAGAAAGATTTCATGCTCAATTCGCAAAAACCCCTATTGAGCGTATTGGACATGAACGGCTCATCCGTAATGCGTGTATTGCGGCGGGCAATTGGGGAGATAAATCTATTTTGCCCGCCCTCTATCATGCACATCAACAAGGTAATGACCTCATCCGCACCCATGCGGAATGGGCAATCGCCAAAATTTAGCTTTTATCTAACTTCTCGGCTTTTTTGGCACGCTTTTGCTCATCGCGGATTTGCTTTTCTAAATCACGCAAGCGTTTGGTGATTGCCGCCGATTTCCGCGCCTCGCCAATCGCCTTATAAGAAGCGGCAATATTAGCAAGTGTGATGGCTTGTCCTGCTTTATCGTCTAATTCGGTCAATATTGGCAAGGCTTCTTCAAAATAGGTGAGCGCCTTCCGTTTATCACCACCTTTCAAAGCATAGACCCCGCCGATATTATTTAATGTGGTGGCTTGTCCGCGTTTGTCGGCAATATCTTTGCGAATTTGTAGGGCTTGTTCATAATAAGTGAGGGCTTCATCTCGATTGCCAACATTAGCATGTGTTTTGCCGATATTATTCAGCACCAATGCCTCGCCTTCACGTTCTCCCAATTCACGATATAAGCCGATTGCTTGCTGATAGTGAGCAAATGCCTCGTCTGTATTCCCCATTTGGGAATAAGTAAAACCAATATCTGTGAGGGTATGTGCCTGAAATAATTTATCACCACTAGCGACATGCTCCGCAAGTGTTGTTTGATACTGATTCAGTGATTCTTGATGTTGTTTACTCATAATTATGGCAACTCATACAATTCCAATAAAACCCCACCCGTGCTTTTGGGATGCACAAACGCATATTTAATCCCATTGGGGCGTTGTTTTGGGGTATCGTTAATCAATTCGATTTGATGCTCACTGAGTCGGCTCAATACTGCCTCAATATTGCTCACTTCTAAACACAGATGATGCAACCCTGCGCCTTTTTTTGCTAAATATTTGGCTACCCCACTATCGGGTGTGATGGGTGCGAGCAATTCCACTTCACTTTCACCTGTAGGCAAGAAAGCGATTTGTACCGCTTCTTCTTCGTTGCGTTCCAAATGTTGCAAATTTAGACCCAACGCATCACGCCAAAATTTGAGGGCTTCGTCTACATCTTCTACAACAATTGCAACATGATTAATTTTGAATGGGTTCATCACTTATCCTTTGTGTATGACACATAAGGGCGCAACAGATTGCGCCCTTATAAAATTTTTTGATGGCAGATACAAAACTGTTCATCTTAGCTTTCTGGTGTGGTTTCTGGTTCTGGTTCAGCAGGAGGCTGAATCTGAATCTTATAAGTATCAACCACCGTCTCTATGAACTCTGTATAAACAGAATTGGTATTATCATCTTCTGGGGCTTCTGCCCACAGAGCGTATGTTGTCCCATAAACGGTTGTGGTATAAGACCGCCCAATGTAAGGTAAACCATCTCTCACAACGCGATATATGGTCGCATCCCATGTATGATAACGCCCGTTATAGGTGCGGTTTTGGATAATTTGCAGGCTATCTGCACCAACCAATGCTTGCCCTGCAATGATATTGCTTAATACATTCACCCCACTATCCACATCAGATATGAGATAGTAGCGTGTCATCGCTAAGAATGGGCTATTTTCGGTAGCATCCGCAGGGACATATCGTGTCCACATCCCATAAGATGGAGCAACACCCTCCTCTAGTGTTGGGTCGTTGACCCGTTGCCATGAGGTTGGGATATAATACAATTCCTCACCTGTTAGGCGCTCTGGTCGCCATAGGGGGGTTTTAGAGGCTTCATAATCGAGCGAGCTAAAAAATTTAGCATAATCGCGCAATGTGGGATAAAACGCTTCAAAATCGCCTTTACCATCAATAGATTCGCTTGCAAGAACAATCCCAAATGTTTCGCCCGGTGCATATTCTTGCAACACCACAAATGCACGCCCAGACCGTGATACATCCCCTGTTTGACGCACATAATCAAATTCAAGCGCATCCCGTCCATCTACCACAATCGGGCGTGGGTCGCCAATAACAGTAAAGACATTATATGATGCCGCAGTTTGTACGGCTTCTTCTAAAATAGCGGTTGGGAAACTGAACATCAGCGCAAATAAATTGCTTTGTTCGGGGTCACTCGTTTGGAAAACAGCAATATTGCCATATTCAGGGTTCACAGCAAAGACATCATTTAGAGCTAAGGGTGTCCATGTTTCTAAACGTGGGATGGTTACACCAATATCTGGGCGCGTATCGGCACGTAATTCCACAGGAATCGTATCATTATCAACCGTAACTGTCTCTTTAATGAAGCCAGTCGTCCCGCCAAACGCAGTAACCAAAAATCCAACGTTATAATTACCATTCGGAGCAGGGACAAATTCCCATGAAATGCCATCTTGGGGCCACTCATATTCATTGCCCTCAACCGCACTCACACGCCCATCTTCAGTCACAAGGTATTTATAGGTCTGAAAAATCGCCCCTTGTGGAATCTCAATCACGGCAAGGGCGCTATTACCATCGGTTTTGTTAATCACACGCTGAGTTATCCCCCCGCGAATACCATCAAAACTAAGTGTGACTGTGACATCATTCCATGTTTGGCTATCTGGCAAACGATACCGCCCTTCAATTGAGGCAATATCTTCGCCAATGGTCATATATTCAAAATTAGTAACAGTGCCATTGGTAACAGATGGCAAAGCAACAGACCAATTTTGCAAATAGGCAGTCACCCCTTGATTCCATAAATTGACTTGGACAAAATTGCCATTTTCATCAATATCGGGGGTGAGCAAACGCCGATAATACATCCGTGTAGTCGTTCCATCCTCTTGTAATAAGTCTACAGTGAGGTCACTATAGGCAATATTTCGCCCAATCGTCTCCGTCTCGACATAAAACGGATTCACAATGCTCACTGCCTCGGTTGGATAGCGTGTCACCACATTGATTTTTGGCGCGATTGGCGAGTGGAATGGCGAATCCCCCGTCCATGGTTTGGGTGTGACCGCCGCAAAGTAATTGCGAAGCATCCGACTCCATTCACCTAGTGGGGTTTGATAGAAATAATCTTGAGAAAAATCTTTGCTTTTCTCTGGGAAGAAGACATTATAGTAGTAAACACGATCCTTAACGCGCTCACCCGCATCAGCATAAACCACCACATTCCGCAATTCTTCTAATACCTTATTGGCGGCATCCACCAATTCTGTATCATCGGGCGCGGTAGCGATAACCCGTTGCATAAAACTACCTAAGTCAATTTTGGTGTTACTATTGGCGAAATTGGTATAAACATAGGTATTTGCCCGTGCTTGACCAATGGTAAATGAACGCACTTCTGGTTTTGCATTCACAACCGCCGCAAACGCCTCTACAGCCGTCTCTAAAGAGTCAAATCGTTGTAAATTTGTGACAACACTGGTCAAATATTCTGTCCCAGACCCCTGACGGAGCAAAATATCTTGTTGAATGTATTTTTCAACCAAGTCTTGTCCTACCACCGTAAAATCGGGGTTCAGGGGATTTTCGTTCATATATTGGGCGAATAAAGACATATCGTGTGCGGGGTCTACCACGATTTCAGGCGATGCCAACGCATAATTAAAATAATCTTTGGCGAGTGCAAAGAACTCGACACTGCTCATCAAACACGCATCGTTGATGAGGAATGAAAATTTGTTGTAATCTGGATTTTGGACTTGTGCTTCTTGAAGTGCTAATGTGAAGGCTTGGCGTAATTCTGGAACTGTGATAATGTCTTTTCCAGCCGTATCATCGGTAATGACACCTTGCCAACCTGCCCCATGACTGCCTAGTGTAATCACATAATTTTCTGCGGGGTAATAACGAATCCCCCAGACCAAAAATTGAGCCAATGCTTCACCATAGGCTGTATTAATTTCGCCTAAATCGGTAATTTCGGATGAAGAAAGCGGGGGAGGAAAATCTTCGGAGATAGTGCCACTTTGAATTTCGTATAAACGTGCGCCAATCCAATCATCATTAGAAGTGTCATATTCAGGACTACGGTCTAATAATGCGATAATTCGCACATCCTCATTACTTCCACCAGCCTCTTCAAATTCATGAAAGTCATTTATCAAACCGGGTTCTAAGTTATTATCACCACCATAATAAGCTAAAATTGTCCATTTGGCTTTAGGGCGAGGTTCATCAAATAATGGATAACCTGCATCCAACAAACCGCCATCCGTCACCCGATAAGCAACTTCGGTGCTGGCTAATTCTGCGGGGGGAATAAGGCGAATGGTCAACTTAAAATCGCCAACTGTATCACCTTCATCTAACCCATACCGTCCAGCGATAACACGATAAACACCCGCCGCCGCTTGAGGATATTCAATGAATGAGGTCACATCACCCCGTTTGCGGTCATCATTTTCGGCGACAATATTTCCACCTGCATCTATTAAATAGAGATATGTATCGAGTTCACTCTCTTCTTGAATATGGGAAATATCAATCTGAACCAAACTCCCACGATTCCGAACACGAAAAGCATATTCCCAAAAAGGATTTTCATCGTCAATTGTCTGACAAAAATCGGCTTCGACATTGAATTCTTCACATTTGCCAGTGCCACTTTGGGCAAAAATTTCGTTATCACTCGGCGCAAAAGTGATGTATCCAGCGAGTAGCACCCCAAGAAGTAATATAAATCGAACTTTGCGCGTCACTGTGGTCTGCTCCTGATTATAATTTTCTAAGCAACGATATTATATCCGTAAACCAACTTTTTTGCGAATAACTTTCAATAAAAAAGAGTAGGTATGACCTACTCTTTTTTTATATTATCCGAAATAAATCACCCTATCATGGGCATTTTCTGATTGGGGTTGGGGTACAAGTGGTTGTGCTACCATCACGGGTACCAGTGGAACGAGCTTCAGCACCGGCGGCAATAGCTTCGGCAAAAGCGGCGTCCATATTGATAAATACGGTAACAGTTTCAAATTCTTCTGGTGCTTCGGCTTTAGTGGGGTCAACATCGGGGTCAAATGGGGTAACAGAGACCACAGTTGCCACAAAAGATACTGTTTCGGCTTCAATATCGTATGCCATATCATCTGCCAAACTCAGGCTCGCCACAATACTTTCATTTTCGGTGGTAACAAGCGCAGTAGCGACCAATTCGGGTTGGAATGTCCAAAAAGCAATTAGGTCTTGAGTTGTCAGGATACCGCTATATAAGTCGGGGAGGTTTACCACCCATGGAGCAAAGGGAGAAACAGAGTTCAATGTAAGGGTAAATGTGTCATCATCTGCTTCGACAAAGCTACCAGATTCGGCAGTCAAAACATACGATCCACTCCATGTAATATCTTCTGTATCATCTTGGGCGCTTATAAAAACCAATGGCAATGCCAAGATAACAACCAAAATAAGGAATTTTGCGAATTTCATAAATAAAACCTCCATGACTGTCTTCAATAGTTTGTTACGAACATCAATTATCTACAATCAGTATAACAGAACTTTATAGGTTTTGTTGCAATGAAATAGTGAAAATAAACAAGATTTTACAAGATTTATTTTCACAAACCTTCAAAAAGCAGAAACAGCCATTTCTACAGTATCATATAATGCAAAAAAATTATTAAACCCAATCACCTCAAAAACACGCAATACTTTGGGGTTAAGCGCCACCAACTTCAGGTCTCCCCCATTATCGCGGTTCTTGGTCAAAATATCGGCGAGTGTGCGTAAACCCGCACTGCTCATATACCGAACTTCTTCCATATTCAAAACCAATTTATATTTGCCCATGGCATAAATATTTTGTAGGAGTGATTCTAATTCCATTGCCATCTGTGAATCTATACGCCCCTTAAAGGTGATAACCGAAACACCATTTATTTCTGCTTCCAAATATTCCACAATATTGCTCCTTATCGTACTAGGCTAAGGTTAAAAGAATTATCCCCTTATTAGGGTGTTTTAGCAACGGCATTTATAAATAATAAAAAGGAAATTTTTATGTCTAATTTGCCCTTAACGGGTGTGCGCGTCCTCGATTTTTCCCGTGTATTGGCGGGTCCATTTTGTAGCATGATGTTAGCCGATTTAGGCGCGAGTGTTATCAAAATAGAAGCACCGCAAATTGGCGATGAAACCCGCGCATGGGGCGCACCTTGGGTTGGAAATCCAGATGACCGCATCAGTGCTTATTTTGCCTGTGTTAACCGCAATAAACGGAGCATCACACTCAACCTCAAAAATCCTCGCGCACAAGAGATTGCGACCAAACTCGCGCTCAAAAGTCATATCCTCATCGAAAATTTCAAAATTGGTCAAATGGCGGGTTTCGGGCTCGATTATGAGTCACTCACCATCAAAAACCCATCATTGGTTTATTGCAGTATCACAGGATTTGGTCAGACGGGTGATTATCGTGAGCGTCCGGGATATGATTTTGTCATTCAGGCGATGACAGGTCTCATGGCAATCACAGGTGAAAAAGATGGTACACCGCATAAAGTCGGTGTTGCTGTAGCAGATGTATTCACTGCTCTATTCGCCTGTAATGCCATTCAAGCAGGGTTGCGCTACGCCGAAAAAACAGGCATCGGTCAATATATTGATATGTCGCTCTACGACTCGCAACTCGCCTCATTGGTCAATGTGGCGAGTAATGTCCTTATTTCTGGTAAAGAGGCGGGGCGTTATGGGAATCAGCACGCCAATATTGTCCCCTACCAAACTTTTAGCGCCTCCGATGGCGATTTTGTGGTGGCTGTAGGAAATGATAGGCAATTCATGGCATTATGCGCGGTTATCGGATACCCACAACTGGCGCAAGACACCCGTTTTTCGACCAATCCAGCCCGCCTCAAAAATCGTGACGAATTAATTCATATCCTCGGCGAGATTTTTATCACCCATCCTGTCTCGCATTGGGTGATGTCGCTTTTAGCAGTGGATGTGCCTGCGGGCGAAATTCATACTGTGCAACAAGCCCTGCATCTACAACATACCCAACAACGCGAGATGGTCGTGCCAATGGGCATTGGTGATGCACACATGCTTGCCTCGCCCATGCACCTCAGTCATACACCACCAGCCATTTATATGCCCCCACCCCGCTTAGGCGAACATACCGACCAAATTTTGTATGAAGAGTTGGGGATGAACGATGATGAGATTGAAGATTTACGGGGGCGAGGCATCATCTAACAAGCAAAAAGGCGCGATTATGCGCCTTTTTGCTTACAGATGGAGAAGGAGGAGGATGTTAGCTAATTATTCATTCTTGCGGTCATGTGGCATTTCCCAATGTTCAGGTGAGCGCCACAAGCTCGAAAGCAACAATTCACGGATGAAGATGAGTTCTTTTGGCAGGCGGTCATAGAGCTTCGAGAACAGTTCTTCATGGAGCAGGAGTTCTTTGACCCATTCGTCACGGTCAACCGACATGGCATCATAGAATTTGTCTTCAGAGAAGTTCAATCCATCCCACATCAGGTCTTCAAAACGAGGCATCCAACCAAGTGGGCTTTCAAGTGCGCCGATTTTGCCATTAGCGCGGTCAACAATCCATTTCAAGATACGCATGTTTTCACCGAATCCGGGCCAAACAAACTTACCATTGGCATCTTTTCTGAACCAGTTCACGCTGAAAATGCGTGGTGGGTTGGCAATATCGCGCCCAAATTGCAACCAGTGATTAAAGTAACTGCCCATGTGATAGCCAGCAAATGGGAGCATCGCAAATGGGTCACGGCGGACTTGCCCAATTGTGCCAGCGGCGGCGGCGGTCATTTCGCTACCCATCGTGGCGGCAATATACACACCATAATTCCAATTGAAGGCTTGATACACGAGAGGCACTGTATCGCTACGGCGACCACCAAAGATGAATGCTTTGATGGGGACACCTTCAGGATTTTCAAATTCAGAATCTACGACAGGACATTGGGTAATGGATGCAGTAAAGCGGGCATTTGGATGCGCGGCTTTTTTGCCACTATCAGGTGTCCAAGGATTGCCTTGCCAATCGGTCAATTGTGCAGGAGTTTCATCAGTCATGCCTTCCCACCACACATCACCATCAGGGGTGAGCGCAACATTGGTAAAAATGGCATTTTTGGCACACGAAATCATCGCATTTGGGTTCGATTTCATCGAGGTACCGGGAGCAACACCAAAGAAGCCTGCTTCTGGGTTAATGGCATACAATTTGCCATCATTACCGGGTTTAATCCATGCAATATCATCACCGACTGTCGTCACTTTCCAACCATCAAATGATTGTGGTGGAACAAGCATGGCAAAATTGGTCTTACCACAAGCACTTGGGAATGCCGCCGCAACGTAGGTCTTTTCGCCTTTGGGGTCTTCGACACCCAAAATAAGCATATGTTCGGCTAACCAGCCTTCATCATGTGCCACATTGGATGCGATACGGAGCGCCAAACATTTTTTACCGAGCAACGCATTCCCACCATAACCACTCCCATACGACCAAATAGCACGTTCTTCTGGGAAATGGACAATATATTTGGTGTCTTTGTTGCAGGGCCATGGCACATCTTGTTGACCGGGGGCTAATGGTGCGCCGACAGTGTGCATACACGGCACAAAATCACCATCTTTACCCAATACATCCAAGACTTTCGACCCCATGCGGGTCATAATTTTCATGTTGGCGACCACATACGCTGAGTCGGTCAATTCGACACCGAGCATCGCAATGGGTGACCCTAACGGACCCATACTAAATGGGATGACATACATCGTGCGACCACGCATACAACCATCAAATAATTTGTCGAGTGTTGCGTGCATTTCTTTAGGTTCAACCCAGTTATTGGTTGGACCAGCATCGGATTTGTTCACACTGCAAATAAAGGTGCGGTCTTCTACCCGTGCAACATCACTTGGGTCAGAGAACGCGAGATAACTATTTGGACGTTTTTCTTCGTTCAATTTGATGAACGTGCCAGAATCTACCAATGTTTGACACATACGGTCATATTCTGCATCAGAACCATCTGCCCAGTAAACAGCATCTGGTTTACAGAGTGCCACCATGTCTTGTACCCATGCGCGTAATTTCTCGTGCTTTAGATTGCTTGGGAATTGCATATTTCCTCCAATTTAGTGAATTGCCGTACCGCTATATTTATACACGGTTCTATTTGATATTCGCAAACTTAGTAAAGTTGATTTATCATCTAAATAACCTAATCAACCTTACGCCTATCACTATAACATGATGGCGTGAATTTATCTTGTGACAAAATTCACAAAATTTCCGTTCAATATGTCATGTTGGTGAAAAATGTCATGACAATTCTATGCGAGCTACGAACTACCGCACAAATTGAACACCTGCATATGTTTACATCTGTCATCAATAGCATTGGTGAACATTTAAATTTGACCGAAAGAATCGCCTTTGCCATTGAACTCGCCATAGATGAAGCATTTACCAACATTTGTCACCATGCCTACCCCACCCTAAATAAAGGGGATATTCTACTCACCATAGAAAAAGTAGAGGATACCCTCAAAATCACATTAGCCGATTGGGGAATGCCTTTTGAGCGCGGAGAATTGCCACAATACAACAAAAATACACCCATAGATTTACGCGCACGCGGGGGCATGGGGGTACATCTCATCGAGAATATGGTGGATTCTGCTGAATGGGTCATTGGCGATTCATCTGCAATCCCAAATCGCCTCATTTTGACCAAGCAACTCGAATATTTGTCAGTTGGGGCGCAACGCACTACGCCTCGTCGCCAATTAAACGCGCTTCTGAGTGTGAGTCAAGTCATGGCTACCACCACAGACATTGATAAATTACTCGATTCTATCGTAAGAGAGGTACGTGATGTGATGGATGCCGAGCGTGGTACACTCTATTTAGTAGATGACATTCATCATGAACTGTATTCTAAAATTCTGCATGATGACAAACTGCGCGAAATTCGGCTCAAGTTTGGAGAGGGCATTGCGGGGCAAGTAGCACTCACAGGCGAAATTATCAACATCGAAAATGCGATTAACGACTCGCGCCTAAATACTATCTTCACCCTACAAGCAGGGATTCAGGTTCGCAACATGCTCACAGTGCCTATGCTCAATCATCATCAACAAGTGATTGGGGTGCTTCAGGTGATTAATAAGCGGAGCGAGCCATTCACCCAAAATGATGAACGTCTTCTTTCTGCGATGGCAACCCAAGCCGCCATCGGCATCGAAAATGCCCGCCTCTTGGCGCAAGAAATCGCTCAAACGTTGCTGAATCAAGAATTAGAGACCGCTAAAACCATTCAAGAAGGTTTTTTACCTAATCAAATTCCTCAATTGTTAGGATGGCAAATTGCAGTTTATTGGTCGCCTATGCGCGAAGTTGCAGGGGATTTTTATGATTTTATCCGCACGCCACAAGGCAGATTAGCGATTGTTGTAGCAGATGTATCTGGAAAAGGGATTCCAGCCGCGCTATTCATGGCATTGAGTGTCACCATTTTGCGCTTTGCACTAGAATTAAATTTATCTCCGCGAGAATTGCTCCACCGCGCCAATTTGACCATGAATAATTATCAACAATCAAGCATGTTCACGACAGCTTTTGTGGGCTATTTAGATGAGCAAACAGGGAAAGTTGTTTATGCTTCTGCGGGACACCTGCCCCCCATTCATTATCATCACCTCACAAAAAAATGCACCCGCCTTTCGATTCATGGGGTGGCATTAGGGGTTTTTCCCAGTGCAACATTCGATGAATCTACAGCACAAATAGAATCTGGTGACATTTTAGCGTTTTATACTGATGGTATCACTGAGACAATTAATGATGAGGACGAAGAATTTGGCGAAGAACGCTTAATTTCCCTCATTCAGTCTTTGGCAGATGAATCCGCAGAGACCATCGCGCAGGCGGTGAAATCTGCGGTGATTCAATTTGCCAAAGAACAAGGCACATTTGATGATGAAACCCTCATCATCCTCAAACGCACAATTTAACGGGCAAGTGCGGGGAGCGTGACCACTGCACGCGCCATTTGCCCCACCACAGGGTCTAATTTGCCGTTATTCGGTAACACCACATACAGGCGTGCGCCATAGGCTTCCATCCCGTTCACCAAATCGGTGCGCGGTGTCCCGACCATGCCATCCGTGAAAATGAGGACGCGGTCTACTCTGGGAGAGACCTCTAACAGGTGATTAAACACACAATTGATGTCTGTCCCGCCTGTGCCTGTCACCTGCCCCTCTTTGATTTCGGCATACTTCATCGCATGTACCACTGTCGAGAATTGATATAATTCGGCTTGTCTGCGTGCCAAATACGGGCGGAGCAAATACATGCACTGCGCTAAAATATAATTCATTGACCCCGATACATCCAAATATACAAATGCACGGCTAGGGCGTTCTGGTACACGCGCCCGAATATCAATCGGTTGCGCCCATAAGGTTTCGGGAGCGCCTAATGCACGTCTGGCGTGCATCATGCGGTCTCCATGTGGGTTGGGGATAACCCCATTTCCGCCAATGACACGGGTTCTCTCTTTCATCATCCGTTCTTCGCGTCCGGGGCGTTTGCTAAGGGTGCGTTGTAATACCAATGCAAAAGCCCGCCGCACTTCTTCGCTGGTCTCTGATGGCTCAAATTTTCCCCGCCGATTAATCCCATTCCCAGAGCGCATATTACCGGGGACATAACTCCAATCTTTGGTCACTTCGTCCATCATCTCTTTGATGAGTGGGTCGTGAATCGGTTCACCTTCATACTCACCCAACAACATCGGTTGTGCCGACATTGGGATTTTATCGGCATGTTTGAGGAGCAATGCTAATACATCCTCATACATGGGCAATTTGGGTTGGCTAAAAAAACGCGCACGCCGTTTGGGATACAGGCGCATCAGCAATTCTTTTGTGCCATCTGGCAAATCTTCGGGATACACAGGCTCATCGGGCCACCCAACAGGAGGGCGCAAAAAACAATGTGGGAATTTATCGGGGGGATTAATCACATCAAAAAAACCCATATATTCGGGTTGTGAAAATTGTGCCATTAACCCCGCGTTGATGATTGCATCAAACGCAATATTCTGAACGGGTGTCATACGCGGGTGCATCCGCGTATGTGCCAGTAAAACATGCCATAATTCGTGCATGACCAGTAAAAAGAGATGTTCATCGCGTGGACAATGTTTTTCGACAAAATCCGGATTGATGAGCAAACGTGGGCGACGTTTACATTCTACCGCCGCAGTTGGCACAGCACGCGATACTTCAATCCCAGCCAAACGGCACAATGTTTCCATCTCAAATCGCGCAGAGGGCAAACAGCGCGTGAGCCGATTTTTGAGGATAGTCGCTTCTGATTGTGTGATTGGTCGAATGCTCATCTTTTCATCCCTCTTTTCTGATTTGTAGTCCTATATCACGCCTGTTGCCATCGCCAAAGCCACTAAACGGGGGTCATCGGTTACGATTGCCCGATTAAGATAATGTTGGCTAAACATGGTCGGCGAACTGCCAATGAGTACCTGTGTGCGTGCGCGTCCCAAAATATTCAGCACCAACACCATATCTATCGCCCGCAAAACTTTCACCGCAGGTTTTGGTGGCTCATCTTTTTTCTCGTTGTCATCGTCATCGTCAAACAAATCCTTCTTAGGCATAATGCTAGGTGCATTCAATTGTTTGGTGAGCGATTCATTTTCGAGCGAATAAACCATCGCCGCCCCCTTAAACGCATACTTTTCCCATGCTTTATCGAGGATGGCTTGAATAGCCTTCACGTCATCTCCGCCCTGCTCTAGTTTGCGAACAACCAAACGGCTATCGCTATTTTCGGTATTCACTTCATGCCCAAGTAGCCGATAAAACGGGTCTCCTAAACCTTTTAGTTCAAACCGAATCGCCATCCCGCGCAAAGGCAATAAAGCAAATTCTACTGTGTCGCGGGCTGGCACAGGACGAAATGGCGAAGGTGGTGGGCTGGCAGGTTGATTATTATTCGTTGCCCCGCTACCAAATCGGCTACCACCAAATGTTCCAGACCCACCACTCGCCCCACTAGCATTATTATTTCCCCCCCCAAATCCGGGGCGAGACCCAAATGGACTCGATGATGGGCTGTTTTGTTGTGGCGGGT
>CALDGT010000916.1 GCA_937942935.1 uncultured Chloroflexota bacterium
GAGGATAGAACATGGTTTGATTATCGTGATAAAAATGGGATGTACGATGAACTGCGGGCAGATATAGAACTCACCCAAAAGGCATTTGAGACAGACATAACTAAGCAATCGGTACTGGCGCTTTATATGTGTCATTTTAATGAGCAACTCAACAAATCGAATTTGGTACTCGATGCACTGTTTGAGCCACATAGGAATGCAGAGAGAAAGCTACGACATAAAGTTCGGGAAGAAGAAATTTTTTCGGGATTAGTGGCGATATATCAGGCAACAGGGTTCATTCAAGATACTGACTTACGAAAATTAGGGGGAATGGCGTTGCCATTCCGAAAAGCAACGAATACCCCAACTCCAGAGTATGTTGTTGATACCGACCGCATTCAAGCAGTCATTTCTATCTATATAGACAAGTCAATGTATCAAGAGGCATTTCAATTTTTAGATGATTATTCAGATAAATTATCTGAGTGGAAGCATGAATTAGACGATTTCAATGGCAATCGTGCTGCTCGCCAACTAGAACTAGATAAGAAATATCAAACAGCATACTCTACCTATCAAGATGCTCAAATTAAATTGGCATGTGCCATTTTAGATTTATCTACAAGAGATAGATATAACTATCTGAATCGTTTGCGCCCAACAACAACAACCAGCGAGGGAGATTATTTATTATGGGTATTATGCACTGATGGGATACCCATCAATAACCATTTTGAGCGCATTAATCGGATACAAACACCTGCCTATCTCGTGATTGCCAGTGATTATTTATTAAAAAAATATCTACTTGAAGACATCTATGATGGTATTCGCTCAAACAATATGCCCATAACATCCTCTTACTTAGCGATGAAATTAGCCTTCAAGTTGCAAGAAATTGCAATGACTGAGCCAGATGAGACAATCTCAAGTTCAATGCGCGAGGCATCTGAATGGTTAATTGACCAGTTTAGTGGGGTATACGAAAAAATAAAAGACAATGTTCAAGAGAATTACAACAAACTATCAAAAGAATTAAAAAATAATCTCTCTGGGAACAGACCTAGCCTTAAACCCCTCGTTGCCAATCTTCATTTATTGTGTTGGGTTGGGGAGGCAATCGAGTTTATCGGTGGCGCAAATGAGGTTTTAGATTTTGTCAACGATGAGACACAAAAGTTAGATGACCGCGATGCGCGTAATCAATTATGGGTAAGACTTGCACAAGCATACGCAAATATCGGCGAACTAAACAAAGCAGAACAGGTTGCCGACAAGATTACCAGCGATTGGCGACTATGGGTAAAATGCACAGTCGAGTTATATCAACATCATAGATCTACACCCGATTTCCAAGAGATATTAAAAAGCCAATGGGCTAAAGGTGGAAGTGTATCTAAAGCCGATAAAGCCGATATATATCCACAGTTAGCTATCTTGTTATATAAACAAGATTCAGATTTGGCACGAAAATATTATCATGAGCGTCCAAGAGGGGATATTACACTCGCATGGAACACATTATTATATATTCTCATCTATTTATTAAAGAAAGGGAAAGCTACCCCTGTTCAGATGATTTTAGATGCGTTGGTAAACTCTCGTGACGGTAGAATCCAAGATTATGTGTTTGAATCTGGAAGACAACTGTCTACAATCTTCATCAATAATTTAATCCAATTAGCCTCTGAGGGAGATGCATTCACAATCAATAATTTCGTCACCAGTTTGGGGAGGAACATTAGTTACCCTAATAACCTAAAAGATATCATAACAGTTATAGAGACACTCCACTCACGCAATACTGGGCAGTTTGAGGAAATTTATGGTAATGCCTATGCCGAGGCGGATAGACTTATGCAAAGCAATGATTTGGAAGAATCTTCCAAAAAATTGTTGCTCTTTGCAATCGCTCATTATTGCGCAAGAAATAATGAATTGGGCAAGATGTCTACTATCTTAGAATTATATGACCCCAATAATTACCGCCAGCGGTTGTATGAATTTTTGGAGGAACGGATTCGCCTATTTGATAATGATGTCCTTGGGGCTATTTTTCGGAAGATAAACCCTAAAAATGACCAGCAATTGAAAGAATTATGGGATACATGGCAAAGCCAATCCACCATGATTAACCCTCAATGGCAGTCACTTCTTAAGTATTGTGAATCGAAGCCAAATTTGCGAGAATTCATTATTATGTTTATCAATGGGCATCGTATCATTGATGAGCGCCCTAAAGCGCCAGAAGACACCCATGAGTGTTATGATATGCTTCAAGATATTATTGCAACTATGCAGTGGATGGATAATGAAACGGTCATTTGGGACATTTTGGAAGACAGTTTGTAAACAAACATGATGTAATGGGGTGGCGGACATATAAGAAAGAGTTCCTAGTTTAGTCACATAATCTCAGACTAGGGGTAATTTTACTTCGTATGTCCGCCATAGAACTCTGGGAATAAAAATCAATCCAAATTCCCCAAAATGATGGGGACAGTCATGATTCACTTAAATGTGTCGAATTAGGTGATGAGTATCACACTCGATACGCTCACCATCAAAAACACATACCGATGCGCTCAATGGGATA
>CALDGT010000917.1 GCA_937942935.1 uncultured Chloroflexota bacterium
AGACCAAGTGGCACTCATTTTTGCAGGGACAAATAGTTATTTGGACGCTGTTCCTGTGTCACGAGTGAAAGAATGGCAAGCAGGGTTCTTGCGTGCATTCAATACCCAATATGCCGAACTCGCCAATACCATCGCCACACAAAAAGCCCTAAGCGATGACTCTATTAAGGCGCTCACCGATGCCATCAAATCTTTTAACGAAAACTGGAGCTAGTCATCTGAGTGATGACTCTGTAGAGGTGGGTTTTATCCTGCCTCTACCCATGATAAAGAGAGGAAACCATGCCCAGTTTACGCGAAGTTAGAAATCGTATTAAAAGTGTCAAGAATATCGGGCAAATTACCCGCGCCCTCGAAGCAGTTTCGGCTTCCCGTGTGCGGAAATCTCAAGCCCGTGCGCTTGCCAGCCGTGCCTATGCCGAAAAAGCATGGGAAATTTTATTAAACATTCAATCTGCTACCAAAGGTGGTGGTGGAATGCACCCCCTTCTGACCGAACGGGAAACCATCAACACAATCATGATTGTGTTGGTCACATCCGATAGAGGGTTAGCGGGCGCATTCAATACCAATATCATCCGTGTAGCGCAACGTTTTGCAGAACGTTTTGGCAAACCTGTTAAATTTGTGACAGTCGGACGCAAAGGGCGCGATGCGCTGGTGCGCGCGCGTGAAAATGTTATCGCAGAATTTAGCAATTTGCCCGAAGACCTTAAAATCAGCGACCTTTCACCAGTCTCTCGGCTTGCCCAAGATGCTTTCTTGAGTGGTGAAGTGGATGATGTATTCATTGCATATACCGATTTTGTCAATGTCATCACCCAACGCCCAACTGTACAAGGGTGGTTGCCACTTGTACCACACGAAATTGACCATTCTATCGGTGGTGAATTTTTGAAACCTGTGCCAAAAGTGACCGGTGGCAAACAAGACTATGAATATGAACCTAGTCCAGAAGCCATTTTGGATGAAATCGTGCCACGCTTCACTGAATTACAATTGTATCAAGCCTTGCTCGAAAGCCGTGCCAGTGAACACTCTGCGCGGATGGTCGCTATGCGTAATGCTTCGGATAACGCGGCACAACTCGCATCTGATTTGACATTGGTCTATAACAAAGCGCGTCAAGCCACTATTACCGCCGAAATTTTGGATATTGTCGGTGGTGCAGAGGCGCTACAAGCGACTCTAGACAAAGCCGCCGATAGCTTGGTTGTGCATTATGAAGCAGAATTATTGCGTAACCCAACCCTCGAAATGGGTGGCGGAGTGGCTGTAAAACCTGCCGTAGAAGCAATTCCAATTGCAGAAGATGAGCCAGTTAAGCCAAAAGCCAAATCATCAAAAAAATCAGATGGTGATGATTTTACCAAAATTGAGGGCATTGGTCCCAAAATGGCAGATGCGCTACATGTGGCTGGAATTACCACATTTGCCCAACTCGCCAATTCATCACAAGAGGAATTGCGCGGAGCAATCGAAAAAGCGGGTATGCGCCTCGCCCCCAGTGTTCCGACATGGGCGAAACAAGCTAAATTCGCTGTAGATGGTGATTGGGACGGGTTGAAAAAATATCAAGATTATCTCGTTGCAGGGGTTGAACCCGAAAATATGCGCGATGACTTGACTAAAATCGAAGGTATTGGTCCTAAAATGTCAGCGGCATTAAATGAAGCGGGCATTTATAGTTTTGCCCAATTGGCAAAAGCCACTGAAGAAGAATTACATCATGCAATCGAAAAAGCAGGCTTGCGCCTTGCACCCGGTTTAGGGACATGGGCAAAGCAAGCCAAACTCGCCGCCGATGGCGCGTGGGATGAATTAAAAGCCTATCAAGATAAACTCGTTGGCGGACGCGAAGTCTAGTAAATCAATTTGAGGAGAAAATACAACTTATGAGCGAAATTCGTGGTGAAATATCACAAGTGCTTGGGGCGGTGGTTGATGTTAACTTCCCCGATGGGCATTTGCCAGAAATCTTTGAAGCTATTCGCGTCCCCCGCGAAGGAGAAGTAGACCTTATCCTCGAAGTGCAATTGCACTTGGGTGATAGTAATGTCCGAACAGTTGCGATGGATACAACCGACGGTTTACAACGTGGCGTTGCCGCTTATGCTACCGGTAGCCCCATCACCGTTCCCGTTGGCGAAGCATCACTCGGTAAAGTGTTCAATGTGTTGGGTCGCCCAGTAGATGGGACAACTGTCCCCGATGATGCCCCACGTCGCCCTATCCATGCAAAAGCCCCCACCTTTGAAGAACAATCTACACAGGTGCAAGTGTTCGAGACAGGTATGAAGGTTATTGACCTCGTTGCCCCCATGACACGCGGTGGTAAAACAGGCATTTTCGGTGGTGCTGGTGTGGGTAAAACCGTGACCATCATGGAATTGATTAACTCTATCGCCCAACAACACTCTGGGTTATCGGTGTTCGCTGGCGTAGGGGAACGTACCCGTGAAGGGACGCAACTGTACCAAGAAATGGAAGAATCGGGCGTATTGCCAAAATTGGCAATGGTGTTCGGTCAAATGAACGAACCACCCGGTGTCCGTTTACGTGTGGCGCTCAGTGGTTTGGCAATGGCAGAATATTTCCGTGACCAAGGTAAAGATGTGTTGCTCTTTATTGACAACATCTTCCGTTACTCATTGGCGGGTGCAGAAGTATCGGCGCTTTTGGGTCGTATGCCTTCTGCGGTAGGGTATCAACCAACCCTCGCCGATGAAATGGGGCAATTACAAGAACGGATTACCTCTACCAGCACAGGCGCTATCACTTCGATGCAAGCAGTTTATGTGCCAGCAGATGACTATTCAGACCCCGCCCCTGTCGCTGTGTTCACTCACTTAGACGGTACAATCGCGCTAGAACGTGCTATCGCCGCCAAAGGGTTGTTCCCTGCTGTAGACCCGCTCGCCAGCACCAGCAAAATTCTTGACCCTCTCATCGTTGGGGAAGACCATTACCGTACTGCCCGCGAAGTTCAACAAGTGTTGCAACGCTATAAAGACCTGCAAGACATCATCGCCATCTTGGGTGTAGATGAACTCTCAGCAGATGACAAATTATTGGTGGCACGCGCCCGTAAAATTGAACAATTCCTCAGCCAGCCATTCTTCGTTGCGACCCAATTTACGGGACGTGAAGGACGCTATGTGAAAGTAAAAGATACCGTGGCGGGTTTCCGTAAAATTTTAGATGGTGAAGTAGACCATGTTCCCGAACAACTCTTCTATATGGCGGGTCCCATCGAAGAAGTCATGCAACGTTACGCAGATTACGTAAAAAATCAATAATGGTCTTTGGGGATTCCCTAATTCCATTAGATGAAGGATGTGACCGATGGTAGATACAATTCATATTGAACTTGTCTCGCAAGAGAAGAAAGTATTTGAAGAAACAGGCGCAACAATGATTCTCATCCCCGCTGTCGAAGGCATTATGGGTGTATTGCCCAATCATGCCCCAACAATTGCGGCATTAGGCTATGGAGAACTCATTGTGCGGAAGGGTAATGCAGAAGAACGCTTCATCGTCTTTGGTGGTGTTGTGGATGTTCGTCCGGGTAAAGTCGTTGTTTTAGCCGACCTTGCCGCTTCTTCTCATGATATTGATATTGAAGCGGCGGAACGAGCACGCGCCAATGCCGAAAAACTTTTACGCGAAGGGCTTCCACCAGAAGCAAACCGTGATGCGACATTGGCGCTACGCAAGGCAAACCTCGAATTACAAATTAGCCGCAACATGCGCCAACGCACCCCAGTGATGCGAATTTTAGGTGAGGATGAAAAAGTCCAATAAATAGGCATATCGTCTGGTCTATTAAGCAAAAAAAGCGTTATACTAATCAGGACGAGGCGCACTTGCCTCGTCCTTGCATTATAGGAAAAAGATACAAGACATTATGGCACTATTCAGCAAATCTTTAGGAATTGATTTGGGTACAGTGAATGTACTCATCTATGAAAATGGGCAAATTGTCCTCCAAGAGCCATCGCTAGTGGCACTCGCCGCCGAAGAAGATACACGAGGGAATATTAGTGTCCTCGAAATTGGTCAACCTGCCCGCGAGATGATGGGACGGGTATTTGATGAAGAAATTCAGGTTGTACGCCCACTTCAAAATGGTGTGATTGCAGATTATGAAGTCGCAGAAGCGATGCTCCGTTATTATATGAATAAAATTGCGGGGCGTTTGCGCCTATTTAAGCCAGTTGTGATGATTTCTGTCCCGTATGGGGCAAATAATGTCGAAAAACGGGCAGTACGTGATGCAACCCTCACCGCAGGCGCACGCGAAGCCTATCTCATCTATGAACCGCTTGCCGCCGCTATTGGTTGTGGGTTGCCAGTCGGCACACCTGCTGGTGATATGGTTGTGAATATCGGTGGAGGCGTGACCGAAGCCGCTGTGATTAGTATGAATAATATTGTCCGTGCAGATAGTGGGCGAATTGGTGGCTTACGCTTAGATGATGGTATCATCAGCTATGTACGGCGCAAATACAACCTCGTCATCGGGCAATTAACCGCCGAATCAGTCAAAATTCAAATTGGTGCCGCAGTCAACCAACCAAATGAACTTTCGATGGAAATTCAAGGGATTGATAATGTCTCTGGTTTGCCTCGTACCATTAGCATTTCCACTGGTGAAGTTGTTGAGGCGCTCGAACAACCCCTCGATGCAATTGCTCAAGTCGTCAAAAATGTGTTATCCAACACACCACCAGAATTAGCTTCTGATATTATGGACAGAGGCATTATGCTCACAGGTGGAGGGGCGTTGTTGCGGGGTATTGACCAATATCTGACCAATAAAACCAATGTGCCATGTTATCGGGCAGAAAACCCGATGATTGCCGTGGCAGTTGGGGCAGGACGCGCATTAGAAGACCCTGCCCTTTTCCGCCGAATTACCAATCAATGACCAAACTACTTGAGGTAATAAGTCATCCGTTGGAGATGTGCCACAGGGTCTATGTATTGAACATGAACATCTGATGGCACATTGATACTGATGGGGGCGTAATTCAGGATAGCTTTTACGCCTGCATCTATCAGTTGATTCGCCACTTCTTGAGCATACTCAGCAGGCACAGCCACCATCGCAATTTGTATCCCTTTTGCCAAAATTGTATCTTTCAATTCTGACATAGGTTGAATGACAAAATTCCCCGACTTTTTGCCAATTTTTTGTGGATTACTATCAAAGACACATGCAATATGAAATCCTCTATCTGCAAAGCCCCGATAATTCGCCACAGCTTGCCCCAAATCGCCAGCACCTACTAAAACTATCTCCCATTCACGGTTGACCTGTAGCACCTGACGCAATTTATCTTCAAGGTAACTAATCTGATACCCTGTTCCTTGTTTGCCAAAACCACCGAAGTGCGATAAATCCTTGCGAATTTGCGCCGAGCTAATTCCCAAAATACGCCCTAACTCATGCGATGAGGTCACTTCATGACCTTCTTGCGATAACCGCATAAGCGCACGCAAATAAATCGGCAAACGCCCAATTACGATATCTGGAATATCATCTGGATTTGTTGAATGCGATGGCATGTATGCCACACTCCTATCTGGCGTATGTGATAATTTGCACAAGAAAATAAAATTATAGTAACATCGTTTCTCATGATATGCTAGATTTGATAAAAAAATCTAGCAAAATGGCAATTTTAATAACCTTTTTCTAAGGGAAATCGGCTATAATCACGCATTATTAAACTCAATATTTATTCAAAGAGAAATTCCCCGCCTATGTCTGTCAGAAAATCACTTTTTTTTCTTAGCTTATTTTTAGTGGGAGTCCCTATCTTGTTGTTATGGCGTAGCCTATCGCCTCGCACTTCTACACAAGATGAAACCCAAAACATTCAAATTTATACAGTAACAATAGGTGATGTTGAAGCAGTTGTATCGGCAGTCGGGTTAATCGAGGCAGATGAGGTCATCAATCTAAGTATGCTCACAGGCGGGCGTGTCGCAGAAATTTTTGTGTCACAAGGCGATTTTGTCGCCAAAGATACCCCCCTACTCCGTTTAGAAAATGAATCGCAACGACTTGCGTATGAACAAGCGATTCTGGAACTTCAAAAAGCGGAATTACAATATGCCCAATTAGTTGAGCCAGTGAATGATGATGTCATTGCATTGGCTCAGGCAAATGTAGACAATGCCAAAGCACAATATAGTAGCCTTGCCAATGCGGTTACGAGCGACGATATACGCACAGCCGAACTCACTTATCAAAATTGGTTAGCCACTTATAATGCTCTCATCGCGTTACGCGATAGTGCGCCCGGTGGGTATGGCGGAACAGCTTATAATACATACGATGCACAAGCAGGGGCGGCATCTTTTCAAGCCGAAATCGCCCGCTTGCAATTAGAACAACTTCGTAACAGCACCTCACCACAACTCGGCGCGGCGGCGGCACGGATTCGTCAGGCAGAGGCAGAATTAGCGCGTGTTCAGGCAGGCACACAACCAGCACAAATTCAACAACAAGAAATTTTATTAGACCAATTACGTGAAAAAGTAAGTCGCGCAGAAACTGCTTTTTATCGCACTATCTTAACCGCACCAATTGATGGCATTATTTCTGCCCAAAACACAGAAATTGGGGCTTTAGTCGTCCCCAATGTGAGAATTATCGAGATAACTGATATAGACCCGCTCTGGGTGACAATTCAGGTA
>CALDGT010000918.1 GCA_937942935.1 uncultured Chloroflexota bacterium
TGGCAAAAATAATGCCGATGGCGAAATCTCTGAGCGATAAATTTTGCCATTTATCCAATAACTGGTCTTGGGACGTGGAAAAATCACATTATCCCACAAGCCCATTTCGGTGAGGATATTGCGAATATCTTTATCGGTTTCAAACCAATGGTGATAAAATTTTTCGAGTGACCATTCCCAGTTATCATCCCGAAAACCAGCCGCCAAGCCCCCCAATTCTGCACCACCTTCGTAAATGGTGACATCATACCCTGCCAAACTCAAATCCCACGCCGCCGCAATACCTGTCGCGCCCGCGCCGATAATCCCGATGGTTCTTTTTTGCATGATTCAAATCCTTATCTTGTGTGGAAATGCCCCGCTATACTGGCGGTTCTAATGGCAATGTAAAATAAAAATGTGCGCCCCGCTTTTTAGCTGTGCTAGGGATTGCCCAGATTTTACCATGATGCAATTCCACAAATGTCTTGCAAATCGCAAGCCCTAATCCTACCCCTTCTGCGCTGATATTTTGAGCGTAGCTTGTCCGATAAAATGGCACAAATATCTTTTCGATGTCTTTTGCAGGAATCCCAACCCCTTCATCCGATACCGATACCATCAAGCAGGGGGTAATAATTCCTTGTGGGGCATGTTTTGGCAATTGATTGCGACTAGCGATTAGTCGTGTTTCGGCAATGATGGTCGAGTTTGTCGGTGCATATTTGATGGCATTAGCGAATAAATTGCTCATCACTTGGTCGAGTCGCCGTTGGTCGCCCAAAACATGAGGCAATTCTGTAGGGGCATTTATCATCACGGTCTGCCCCCGTTCTCTGAATTGCAAGGCGAGGCGTGTATAGACATCGCGCATTAATTCCGACAAATTCACATACGTCCGCATAAGGATGGTCTCGCCCATTGTCGCCTGAGACATGTCGAGTAATTCTTTGAGCATGTCACTCATCCGTCTGGCGCTAGAGTGAACAATTTTGAGTTTATCTCGCCCTTCAGTGAGCATCTCTTGGTCATTTAGCCCCAAGATAAATTGGCTATACCCCATGAGCGATGTGAGGGGTGTCCTAAATTCGTGCGAAATTCGCATCCATAATTCGTGTTGAAAACGGAGGGCATCACGTTCTTGGGTGACATCATAGAAAGTATAAATTCGCCCAACCACATGCCCCGCCCGATAGACAGGCGCGGTATACCATTTGATAGCACGCGATTTATTCTCACGCGAGAGCAATTCGATTTCGCCTTCTTCCATCTGAATAGAACGCGCAGGAATCGCTTGCCAAATGGCGAGCAGTTGGTCTCGTGAAGCATTTTCGGTGCGAAGCATGGGGATAATATCCCATAAACACCATTCGCGTAAGTCGGTGAGGTTGGTCTCTAAAAAGTTAACGAATTGCTGATTATAGGCAAAAATCCGCGCATCATCTGGCGAGACCAAAACAATCGCCTCTAAGACCGATTCTAAGACCACCGAGCGCCCTTGTGTCACATTATCTAAATACCGTTTGAGTTCATTCACCACCACACTGAGCGTCAGAAGGTCGCTGATGCTTTTATACACCTGCATTTCATATAAGGGTGGCGGGGCATTATCATCACTGGTCAAGAACATCACCCCCAATGGCTGAGATTCTGATGTGAGGAATAATAAATTGAGGGTTTGAACATCGGGTTGAGCCAATATTTGGCGGACAGATTGTGGGATATGTGCATCGGTTTTGAGGGGAGTTATATCGGAGAGTGTGACCACCCGCCCCTCTTCAACATCTTGCTGATATGGGCGAAAATAGCCCATCGGGATAATATCGCCAACCGCAATATTTTCGCCAAAATTGCGCGACCAACTGACGATAATC
>CALDGT010000919.1 GCA_937942935.1 uncultured Chloroflexota bacterium
ACCCAGAAGGATAACACTTTCTGTAAAAAGTTTGCCACTCCTTATCCATAACTCACGTTATTTAATTTTTAGGGGATAATCAGGCGTTGCCCGACAAAAATGCGATTTCGATTCACAATATTATTGCGGGTTGCAAGCGCATCGAGTGTTACCCCGCAACGGCGTGCAATTCGATAGAGGGTATCGCCACGCTGGACAATATAAGTTGAGCCAGAAGCACAGGTCTGTGATGTTGGTGGTGGGGTGGTCACTGTCGCCCCTGTGATATTGATTGTCAATGAAGAATAGGCAAGGCGCGATGCAAATATTGCCCCGCGCACCAATTGTACAGACCAGACCATCACCGTGATTTTACTGCTATCGGGCATGATAATTGGCATATTGCCTGTATTTTGTCCTGTTTGGATATTCAGTAATTTGCCAGTGGCATCATAAATCTCTATGACTACATACTCACCCCCACTAGACTGCCAATTGAGGGTAATTTGGTCTCTAACACGCGGATTTGTTGGTGTGGCGGTGAGCGATGTGACTTGGGCGATATTATTATTCAGTTGTGCATTCACCCAACGCCCATCTGGTTCAATTTGTGCAGAAAAAATTGCGCCATAAGTCAAAAATGCTACATTGGCTGGGGAGATGACAGAATAGGTTGCTTCGCCACCACCTTCTGGCAAAGTTGGAAAACCGACTAAATCACGTACCATCTGATGATTTCCCCATACTTTACCAAACCCAAAGATGGGCAAAATTTGACCCGGTGCGCCTTGAATCGGATTATCTGGAAGGCGACCATAACTACTCGATGGAAAATTCATGACTTGCCCGCCGATGCCAAAAACCCAAATATGCCCATTATCTGCACGCCATATCATGTGTCCTCGTTCAAATGCCTGATAACTAATACGTATGTTGATATTGGTTTGTTGGGCGGCGGTGATTGTGGTTATCGAAAACAACACAAAGCATAAAACGAGGAGTCGTAAGAAATGTTTCATAGTTGTAATTACTCACTTTTCTGCATAATTAATGCGCTATTTTGCCCGAAAAAGGCATGTTTTTACAACTATAACCCATATTTTTGAATAATTGGTGGATGTTAGACGACTATTGCCCTACGCTTTCTGAGCGATTCAAAAATGATGTTTTTGAATCGTTAGAAGATAGAATAGAGAGGGTTTTAATCCTCTCTTATTATTATCTTTAGGGGATAATGAGTCGCTGACCTACATAAATCTGGTTGCGATTTACGATTCCGTTGGCTGTGGCGAGCGCATCGAGTGTTACCCCGCAACGGCGTGCAATTCGATAGAGGGTATCGCCACGTTGGACGGTATAAACATTTCCTACCAATGTGCATTGACCTGTGCTAGGTGGATTGGTCACTGTTCCGCCTGTCACATTGAGCGTTTGGCTTTGGAATGCCAAGCGTTGATAAGCATTAGAGCCTTGCAAAGTTTTCATTACCCAAGCAGTTACTGTGATTTTGGTCGTGTTGGGGACAATGAGTGTGGTTGCGCCAGATAACCCAACTACAGGACTACCGAGTAAGCGACCAGTGACCGCATCATGTAACTCTATCATTACAAACTCACCACCTTCTGTTGCCCAATTGACTGTGATATTCTCGTTGGCGCGAGGTGCTGTAGGTGTTATGGTGAAACTGGTCACACGGGCGGCATTGCTCAATGTTCCAGATACCCAACGACTATCAGGTTCAATTTGTGCGGTCACACTGCCGAATGCGAGGAAAATGACATTGGTTGGCATCACTTGTTGATAATTCGCATTTGCGCTGGCTTCTTCTGTGGTGGCGTATCCCAATAAATCACGTACAGGTTGATTATTGCCCCATACTTTGCCAAATCCCATAATTGGCGCACGTAACCCCGCAGGGGCGGTAATCCGATTTTCGGGTAAACCCTGATAAACCGTAGCAGGAAAATTCATAACCTGCCCGCCGTTACTCAAAACCCAGATATGGCTGCTATCGGCACGCCACACCATATAGCCCCGTTCAAATCGTTGATAAGTGATGGCGAGTAATCCTGCTTGTTGTGCCGAGGCGATGCTGGTGGCGCTGACCAAAATCATCAATCCGATGATGAGAATCAGTAATTTTTTCATGATATTGTGAACTCCTCTGACCCTAATAGGTCTTTTAAGAACTTATATCATTACTAGATATGACAGTTGTGGAGAATTTGTGGGGGAATGATGGATACACGATGGATAAATGAATACGCTTCCAATACGATTGCCTGACGCTTAAAAAAATAGGCGGATGTTTCTACACCCGCCTATCAAATGCGCTATTTTTTCTTGGGGAAACGACTTAGGATAGTGATGGGTTCTGGTACAGCGATTTTTCCGCCCAGATTGGCATCGGCGAGGTTAATCGGTTTCGATTTTCCCGCGCCCGCAAAAATGCCCAATTGTGTGCCTTCTGCCATAAATTCAAATTTGACATAGGCTTGCCCCAATTGATAGCCTTCACTATCAATACTGCAACTGGTGACGACACCCACCACACGTCCTTTTTTGTCTACAATCGGGTCGCCACCATGTGGAGGACGCGCACCTTTTGCATCCACACGGAAGCGGACGACTTCGGCGGTACGGCTGATTTCATGTGCGATATAGGCACTTCTGCCCACAAAAAATGGCTTGTAAATTTTGACATAACTGCCAAATCCCGCATCACCCGCCGATAATCCTAATTCTGCCGCTAATTCATGACCATAGAGGGGTAAACCTGCTTCTGTCCGCAGACTATCGCGGGCGGCGAGACCACATGGGACAACACCCAAATCTATCAATGCCTTAAAGAGAGCAGGCGCTTGGGCAGGATTAACGAACAATTCATAAGCGACCCGCTCACCTGTATACCCTGTACGTGAGATGATGAGGTCAAATCCTCCGAATATGCCACGCATGACACCTGCCCAAACCAATTTGTTAAGTTTAGTGATGTCGGTATCGGATGCTCCCAGTGCAATGAGCATATCTTTGCTTTTTGGACCCTGTAATGCCACATCCACACGGCGGTCATCTCCAGAAGATAACACGCGCAAATCGCGCAATACAAAATCAGCGATACCCAACACACGACTCGGATTGGCTGGGTCTATCATGACTTTTCCGTCACGGATACCTGTTACCCATGCCCAATTTTTATCGTTGTTAGAAGCATTGACAACCACCAAGAATTCATCTTGACCTAAGCGATAAATCATCAGGTCATCTAACGGCACACCATCCATACCTAATAAATAGGTGTAATGCGATGTGCCAACTTTGAGGCTAGGCACATCATTGGTGGTGATGGCATCTAAAAATGCCACTGCATCTTTGCCTTTAATATCCCAAACACCCATGTGTGTGACATCAAAAATGCCTGCGCCAGTACGGACAGCCAGATGTTCTTCTGTGACAGATGAATACCACACAGGCATATCATACCCCGCAAATCCGACCATCTTTGCGCCCAACTCTTTATGGGTATCGTATAAACTGGTGCGGAGGAGTGGGTCTGGCTCGATTTCTGTCCATTCAAAGCGGGGGAGGGCTTCACCACTTCCAGATTTATTCATGCCGATGAAAAAGGCTTTATGCGCGGGTTGGACAGGTTGTAATTGTTGTGGGATGGTACTGCCCATCACGACCACATCCACAGGACCGGGGATGCGGGCATATGGGTCTTGGGTATCTATCAACACAAAGCCATCAGACAGGGAGCGTAACCAACCTGCGACATATTCCGCATTGCGTTCTAGGTGCAAATCATACGTATTTCTATTGACACGGGTGAGCAAGCCACCCGCTAAAATATCGCCACTTGGGGCATGAACACTGGTGGCTTGTTTTTGACCATCGGATAATGCCATGACATCGCTACTGAGCGCAATATCTAAAAATGCGGTGGCTTTTTCGCCAGTAATCCGTAGGGTTTGCCAATTTTCACCTTTATCCATTGGTGCAAGGGTGTGGAAGTGAGGGTAATCATCCGCCACTGCGTTTGTATCAATTCCCACGCGCCCCGCCAATTCTTTTACACGGGTGCGGGCATCTTGCAAGACATCAAAGGGCAATTTGGCGCGTGCTTCTTCGCCTTTGCGCCCTGTATAGCTATAGGGGATACAAGCCAATAACACATCAGCGATAATATCTGCGAGTTCATCAATTTCGGTGAATCCGAACCCACGTTG
>CALDGT010000920.1 GCA_937942935.1 uncultured Chloroflexota bacterium
ACGCGACACCATCCGTAAATTGCGTGTGAGGGTCGCCTGTATCTATCACCAAATCCAACCGATTATCTCCCCCACCCTGCAAGCAAAAGCGAGCATTGGGGGCGATGAGTGGCACAATGAGCGCGATTTGCTCATCTGGCAATTGAACCATCAAAACTTGTGTTTCTGGGTTTACATCCCCTGCTTTTGGGGTCACTTGGGGCTTCACCCAAAATGGCTCATAACGGTGTAACCCAGAAAAACGCCCTCCGTCTAATGTGCCAATTGTGAACTTATGCCGAAAAACAGGTTCATCTAATTTAACAGACAAAAAGACCCCCGTGTTTGTGGGGTCTGAGATAGCGGTCAATGCGGGGTTTATGCCCTCAATAACTGTGTGAGCATCATACAACAACTTATGTTGATTAATTATCCATGACATCATGTTTCATCTTCCGAGTTCACAAATCGAAAACCATGCCCACGTACCGTATGAATATATTGCGTTTCGGTATCATACTCCGTCAAACGGTCACGCAAGCGACGTACCAGTGCATCAATCGCCTGTTCACTCACCCCATCCCCAAGAGCATCGGGCCACACCGCATCAATGACTGCTTCGCGGGTACATACATTCCCACCGCTAATATAGAGGAGTTCTAACAAACGATATTGTGGCAAACTGAGGGGTGGGTCTATTTCCCTATCGCCAATAAAGACACGACGTGCTTCGCGGTCTAGGCGCAACCGCCCACCAATATGAGTCGGCACTGGTGATGGCAACGTGATAGTTGTATCTGGACCAAAAAAACGCAAACCGGCTTCGCCAGATAAGTTGATTTCGTCACCATCAAATAAAGCACTTGTGCCTTCTAATTTTTTTCCATTCAGCCATGTGCCATTACTACTATTCAAATCTTCGATATAAAAATCACTGTGTTTCCGATAAATTTTAAGGTGCTGGCGCGATATTTTGCGTTCTGGGATAACCACATCGCACACATCATCACGCCCAATGATAATGGCATCTTTTTCCATTAACCACTGATGATGGAGCATATTTCCTTGTATCATCACTAAAACAGGTTTATCATTTTTTCCATTTGACATCTGCAACACACCTCTTTAGGCTTTATGCAAACTAATTATTCAACATTATAACGGATATTTGTACCTTAATTATCAGTGCCAATTTTTTCTACAGATGATTCTATAATTCCCACCCATAATCCTTGGTCATTATACGGTGGTGCGGTGACATATTGTCCTGTATTTGGAATAGCGACTGTCCCTACAAATGTATTGCGATAAAAGGCTTTAATACTCGATTCTGGCGTAAGCCCCAACAATGCAGGTGGACGATTTGCCAGTTCATATGTCACCCGATGTACACACCGTTGACGCGGACCCAAAAGGCGAATCCGCGATTCAGCATAACTGGTCGCTGTTTCGCCTGTGAGTGGGACAACCGATGCCGTATTCAGGGTAATGCCCAATCCACTGATAGGTTGCTCTGGCGACAAAATGAATTGACCGGGTGTAATCAGAATCGGAACAGGCGCAACCGTCAAATTGGTGATGACAACCGTGATAGAGATGGTGGTTGTTTGCTCTGTGATAGCAGATGTCCGTACCGATAAGCTAATCGGAGCAACCGTCAATTGGTTCACCTCACGTCCTAGCAAAGATTGGTGATAAGCGCGATTTGTGCCATCTCTTAGGCGCTCACAAGCCACCCCTTCATCGGCAAATGGCAAAATGCTAGAAAGTAAACGAGGCAAATTGCTTGGACCCGCAAAGACCACCAGCAAAAATAATAATACCACCGCCACCAAAACATTCGGGTTATCTCGCCGATTTCGGAATATATCAAACATCTAATGCCCTAACCATGTCTGTACATGTGTTATCACTTGTAAACGGTTATACTGTTCAACATTATGCCACAAAATCCCATTATCGTGACCCTTAAACCATGTTTGCTGTCTGCGGATAAATTCGTGGGTATCGTATTTGGTTTGTTGCACCATCTCATCTAATGGCGCACCGTCCAACAAGTGCATCGCCAAATGCGAATATCCCAAACCACTCATAGATGGCAATTTACGCGAGTATCCCATATCTAATAATCGGCGAACTTCATCTAAAAAGCCGTCATTCATCATCATATCAACCCGCTTATCTGCCCATTCATATAATATAGAACGTTCTCCAATAAGTCCGAGTTCCAAAATACGGTATGGCGGGGCTTTTTTTCGTTGCAAATCGCTCACTTTTTGCCCCGTAATCAGACAAACTTCTAAATAACGCACCATACGACGCACGTTATTAGGATGCACAATTTCGGCGATTTCTGGGTCTAGTTTGGCGAGTCGTTCATACAATGCCTGTGCGCCTTCTGCTTGAGCATAGGCTTCTAATTCGGCTCGTAAGGCGTCATCGGGTTCAACTTGTGGAAATGACCATCCCTCAATTACGGCGGTGATATATTGCCCTGTCCCACCGACCAACATGGGGATATGTCCCCGCGCATAGATTTGGGGGATGACATCATTCACCATCGCCTGATACCGCGCCACAGGAAATGGCTCATCTGGATTGATAATATCTATCAGATGATGCACCGCTTGAGCTTGTTGGGATGGTGTGGGTTTTGCCGTGCCAATATCCATATATTTATAAATCTGACGGCTATCTGCCCCGATAATTTCACCATTTATTTTTTGCGCCATCTCAATGGCAAGTCCTGTTTTGCCCGATGCAGTCGGACCTAAAATCACAATTAAGGGTATTTTTTCATTCGATAAAGGCATTTTTCACATGCTCAATTTGTGGAGATGCTTTTGCACTCAATAAAATTCCAATGGCATCTATTCGCCATGACAAAACCCGATTTTCGTCTGCATAAATATAGGCACTATGAATCACTTTTTCCATTTTAGCAGGAGTGATGTTTTCAAATGCCGATTCTGCAAAAGAGGCTCGGCGTGTTTTAACCTCTATAAAGACTGTTTCATGACCATCATGGGCAATAATATCAATTTCACCCCATTTACACCGCCAATTGGTGACAATAATACGATAGCCTTGCCCTTGCAAATAATCTACCGCCAATTGTTCGCCTAATTTGCCAATAGTCTGTTTTTGGGTAGTCATGAGGCGACACCTTTCAGCTAAATAGATTTTGTCGCATTTGATAATCTCTGATATGATATTTCTGGAAAATTATAACACCATATTCAGAAAGTAGCACCATGTCACCACTTATCATCTCGACTAGTTTCACCGTCCGTTATGCCGAAACCGACCCCATGGGCATCGTCCATCACAAAAATTACATCACCTACCTTGAAGAAGGACGAAGCGAATATGCCCGTCAACGAGGTTTTCCATATAGCCAATTTGAGGCAATTGGCTTTTTTCTGCTGGTATCTGAAGTGCATATCCGTCATATCAAACCCGCCCATTATGAACAATCCATCACCATCAACACATGGATAACCGAGATGAAAAGCAGAGGAATGACCTTTGAATATACTGTCATAGACACCCTCACAGGCGAAATTTTAGCCACCGCCCAAACCAAACATATTTGCATTACCAAAGCAGGGCAAATCGCCAAAATCCCGCAAATTTGGCGCGATTGGCATATTCCTAGCTCAGAAGATGCTTCGTGAGGTTTTTGTATCAAAAAATAAATTAAAGATTCAGCAATATTGACGAATTTACTTGCCCCTTTTCCCCATAAGCGTCTATAATCTGTGACAAAATTCATAAATATTCGCTTAAAGGAGAGTTTTTTGATGGTCACTTATTCAGACCGCCCATGGACAAAAAGTTATGATAAAGGGGCTAAACCAACCCTCAATTATCCAGAAATTACTTTGCAAGATTTCTTAAAACAAACTGCCAGCCGTGTCCCCAATAGCATCGCATTAGTCACCAGCGCTCACTTACCCGTTGTGGGACGGTTAGATAAATCGGTCACATTTGCAGAATTAGACCGTTACTCCGATGCACTAGCGGCGGCATTAGTGGATAAAAAAAAAAAAAAAGGGGACAGA
>CALDGT010000921.1 GCA_937942935.1 uncultured Chloroflexota bacterium
AGGGAGGATGGTACCGGCGCCGCCTGCGGCGGTGGCGGCGGGTTCTTGGGTGGGTTTATAAGAGCCAGAGGTGAAGTATTCGGTGAAATACCCAATCAACACACCACCAACCAACCCGCTTAATGTGGCAAGGATGACACCCCAGCCTAAATCAAGCAACAAGCCAAGCCCAACGATGCCAACGGCGACCATGGCGCTCGCGCCATAAACACCCTTACGCAAACTCCACAGGAGTTGTTCTTGGGTTGCGCCTTCTTTGGTTTGGACGAGGAAAGAAGCAACGATGCCAATCAAAATACCCAATGCAGAAACCAACAAGGGATATACTTCGGCGGCGATATTCATATTTGAAAGCGCGGCGAGGGTGATGGCGGCAATAATTGAGCCAGCATAACTTTCAAACAAGTCAGACCCCATGCCCGCCACATCACCAACATTATCACCGACATTATCGGCGATGGTTGCGGGATTTTGTGGGCTATCTTCGGGGATATTGAGTTCGGTTTTACCAACCAAGTCTGCACCCACATCGGCGGCTTTGGTATAGATACCACCACCCACACGGGCAAAAATGGCGATGCTTGTGCCACCAAACCCAAAACCAGCCAATGCGCTGGCGGCGGTAGCAGTGTCTAAATTTAATACATTAGTGAAGAAAATAAATAAAATACCAATTCCCAACAGCGCCAGCGACACAACCAAATTTGCCATGACTGTCCCGCTAGAGAATGCAACACGCAATCCTTTATTCAGGCTTTCCGATGCGGCTTGTGTGGTACGCACATTGGCGCGGACGGCAATATACATCCCACCATACCCTGCCAGACCCGATGCCACAGCGCCACTCACAAATGCGAGTGCCGTCCATGGGCTCATGCCAGAATTAGGGACAAATCCCAAAATGATAAGTGCCAGCGCCACAATCACCACTAAAATCGCAACAGCGCGATATTCACGACGCAAGAAGGCTTGTGCGCCTTTTTGAATCGCACCCGCAATTTTGGTCATTTTTTCATTACCCGCACTCTGAGATAAAACCCAAGTACGTTGTCTCCATGCAAATGCCAACCCAATCACTGCGGCAACAATCGCAATAATGCTGGCAACGGTCACATTATCTGTCAAAAAATCCATGTGACTATTTCTCCTCCTTCAATAAAAGTGTCAATACAAGGAACATCGTATATTAACGTATTCTGCGAACATTGGAAAGAGTTTGATGAGGGTGTTTTATCAGCACCTCATTAGAAATTGGCAATTGACCGCATTTATCATGCGGATACAATGGAATTAATTCATATTGAAGGATAAATTGGATGTCAGAGACAACACCCCCACCCCAAAAATCATCGCAGGTGCAACGCCCAAAGCCCCCCAAACGCCCCACAAATTCGATGCGAGGGCGTTATAATGGGCTTACAGGCATACAAATTATGTTCGCGGCGATTATTGCGATTGGTCTGATTTTGGCAATCAATTTCAGCGCTCGTATCACATCAAGTCGCCCTCTGAATGAATTTCATCAGAGTGTTGAGAGCGAAATCGAAATGCTACGGCAGGAACAAGCCACCCTTATCGCAGAAAAAGAATATGCAGAGAGTCCTGCCTTTGTGCAACAGTGGGCGCGGGGTGATGGCAAAATGATTCGTCCGGGTGAAATATTGGTAATTCCCCTTTCCGCAGGGCTTCCTCCCACACCAACACCCATTCCGCCAGTATTCAATGATGTTCAAACCTCACCAGAAGGTCCCGAAAATTGGCAGTTGTGGTGGTCGCTGATGTTCGATGCTCCTCCGCCCGATTTTGGGGGGTAAATGTTATTATTTTTCGTCTAATTCTATAGCAATTAACTAATGCGCGGTTGCACCCCCAAATAATCTATCAGCGTAGCAGATGCACCATCTGGACTGCCGATTTTAATCACAAGCCCCACATCTGCAACATTTGTTTTGACCACACCCATTGCGTGGAGTGTGCCATCTGGCGCAATCACACTGCTGGTAATTTCGCCAATGTGTTTGCCATCATAAAATAGCGGGGTATTTGCTTCTGCGAATTGAGATAAATTGAGTCGCATCAATACACGCGCCAATTTATTTCGGCTTTCCATTCGCGCCAAAATTTCTTGACCTGTATAACATCCTTTGCTAAAACTCACTTCATCCCATAATCCCAATTCAAGCGGAATATAGTCTGTGGTCAATTCTCGTCCTGCCCCAACACGTCCAGATGCAATACGAAGTGCATTATAAACAATGCCACCACTAGGGATAATTCCCATCGGTTTACCTAAATCGGTTAGTGTTTTCCAAACTATCATTGCCGATTCAGTTGGGGTGATAATTATCCATGATGAACCCATCAATGGCTTTTGGCGAAAGGCATAAATCGGAGCATTAGCGATAGAGCTTTCCAGCGCCTGATAATCTCCCCAAGTGGTTGATTGACTACGCGAATTAAAGCCGGCTATAAACGCATCTACTTGTGTCCCGTATAACGCAAATTGATGATAGATGGGTCGCCAATCGGTGAGTGTAATTTTGTCCTGATAAAAAATATTGCTCTGTAGGTATTTCATCAAGGCATCGCCACGATTCGGTT
>CALDGT010000922.1 GCA_937942935.1 uncultured Chloroflexota bacterium
ACGCGGACGCAACGTTTCTTATCAATTGTATTTATTGGGCCAAGATGCAAATAATCCCGAATGGCAATCATTTCATGCGCCCACTTTTGTTTTTAATGACACGGCGACCACCGAGATTGAATCTGCCAAACAGACCATGCCCGCCCGTTTATTCGCACAGGAATATCTAGCAGAATTTTTGGCAGATAACAGCGAGGTCTTTCGCAATGTATTGGGATGTAGTGTGCTTGCCCCTGCCCTGCCATCCGATTTTGCCACTGGGACGCGCTTTGTGGCGGGGGTAGATTGGGGTCGGGCGAATGATTACACCGTCATTTGTGTGATGAATGCCGAGACCCGCCAAGAGGTGGCATTAGACCGCTTTAACGCGGTGGGATGGAGCATCCAACGCGAGCGCATCAAACAATTGGCAGATGAATGGCGCATTGACCATATCCTCGCAGAAGCCAATAGCATCGGCGAGCCGAATATTCAGGCGCTCCAAGCAGAAGGCTTGCCCATCATCGGATTTTCGATGACGGCAAAATCAAAATCACCGTTGATAGAAGGCTTGGCGCTGGCGCTAGAACGCGATGAAATCCGCCTGATTCATGATAGCACCGCGACAGGAGAACTGCTGGCGTATCAGACCGAGCGATTATCCAACGGCGGGTGGCGTTATAATGCGCCTAGTGGTGGGCATGATGATACGGTGATTGCGCGGGCATTGGCATGGCGGGCATTGCATGAAGGCGGGGCGGGGTTAGAAATTTCGGAAAATGTGTTTTTACGCAGGCGGTAATCATATTTCGTATCTGTGCGGTTGTGTTATAATGAAAATAGTGAAAGTCATATAGGGCTATTCGATATGTCATTGACACAAGTTTTAGAATTAGTTGAGCAATTATCGGCGGCAGAAATCGCCCAACTTGAACATCATATCCAACAAAAACGCCATCATCAAACCGCGACCCCTGATTTATCGGCATTTACGGGCTTATCCGATGAAGCATTATGGGCAATTGTAGATGAGCCGTTTGATGTCACGCAACAGACACGGTTAGATGATTTGCATGAACAACGCGAAACGCGCAAACTAACCGATGCCGAAGAAGGTGAGGTGGATATGCTCATCGGCGAATATGATAGATACATCCTCAGACGGTCAAAAGCGATGGCGACATTGCAAGCGCGGGGTGTTGATGTGATGGGGATATTATCGGGGCGCTGATGGGGTACATTCCAAAATCAATCCGACAGCACGTTTTAGAACGGTCACGCGGATTATGTGAATATTGCCAAAGCGCCCAAAGGATAATCATCTCGCTTGAGGTAGATCATATTATCCCCATTAGTCTTGGCGGAAAAACGCATGTGGATAATTTGTGTTCGGCATGTCAGGGATGCAACAAATATAAAAAAGATTTCACCGAAGGGTTAGACCCACAAACACAGACAATGCACCGCCTATTTAATCCACGCCAAGATGATTGGTATACCCATTTTCGATGGCATACCACTGGAACGATTCTCATCGGATTAACCGCTATCGGACGTGCGACCATCGAAAGACTCCAGATGAACCGACAAGCGATGATAGACTCGCGTGAGGTTTGGGTTTCATCGGGGTGGCATCCGCCCAAATAAATCATCTAAACGGTGATTGCGCAGGCATTGGCATGGCGGGCATTGCATGAAGGCGGGGCGGGGTTAGAAATTTCGGAAAATGTGTTTTTACGCAGGCGGTGAGGGATTAAAATGGGCAAATTTCGTCAATTTATATCGCCCGAAGCTAAAGCATACGTGCTATTCGCTCTGTAAGCACCCTTCAGGGTGCTCGCCTATCTAAATTAGGTAGGTAAAACGGTCTTAAAAGCCAGAATAGGCTGCTTCAGCAGGCTTCGTAGGCAGGTAGCTGGGTGCTTTGAGCGCCCAGCGATGCCTGTGCAGGCTTTTGCATAGCAGGTTTTCCCACATAATGGTATTAAAGTGGCTTACGACTTTTGATACGAAATATGCGCCTAAGAAAAGAAGCTCGTAAATTATGCTTTACAAAATGTGTATTGGGGTCAATCAGTAAAGCCTCATTAAAATCTTTAATGGCATTATCATATTCTCCTTTAAGCATGTATATAATTCCTCGATTATTATATAAATTTGGGTCTCTGGGGTTGATAATAATTGCCTTATTAAGGTCTTTTAACGCCAAATCAAGCTCACCTTTACCGCTATAACTCATCCCTCTAATTTTATAAGCCTCTGCATTATTTATATCGTTAGGCAATATCTCATTTGCCCTTTTAATTGAGAAATCGTAATCAGAAAACGCTTTTTCTCTTTGATTTGTCTTCTGATAGCAAACACCCCGAAGATAATATGCACTCAGATTATTTGGATTTGATTTT
>CALDGT010000923.1 GCA_937942935.1 uncultured Chloroflexota bacterium
ACATACTCATCCTGATACAAAATAGTCGCAGGGATTTCTTTAGCGATAATTTTAGAAAAAATAGTTGTCACAAATATACTCCTCGTCAAACTGAACCAATCTAACTTATTATAACATCTCAATAACCCAATCATAAAAAAGTTGCTAATTTTGTTCAAAAAAGAGGCGTATTTTATCAATTTGGTGTATCTTTAAGGAGGATAACAAGATGATGAAAAACACAAAAAATAGGAGTTTATGATATGTCTGATGAACCAGCACATATCCTTGTGGTAGATGACAACGAGATGAACCGCGATATGCTTTCTCGGCGGTTGCAGAAATTGAATTACAATGTCGAAATGGCAGAAAATGGGGAACGCTGTTTAGAGATGATGCGAGCCTTTCGCTATGATTTGGTGATGCTCGATATTATGATGCCTAAAATGAATGGGTATGAGGTATTAGAAACCGCAAAAGCCGATTCTAGTTTGCGTCAAGTCCCGATTATTATGATTTCGGCGGTGGATGACCTCGATAGTGTGGTGCGGTGTATTGAGCTTGGGGCAGAAGATTATTTGTTTAAGCCATTTAACCCAGTTTTGCTCAAAGCCCGTGTAAGTGCCACTTTAGATAAATATCGCCGTTTTAATACAGTTGTTTCGAGCGATAGCCTTGTTTATTCAATCATCGCAGATGCCGAATCCCTCATCAATGGGGCGGCAGGTGTGGTGAATGAGTCACAGAAAGCTGTTTTGCAACGTATTATAGATAACGCCAAATCCTTATAACAATCATTCGATTAAAGGACATTATCTTATGGAAAACCCAACTGTTGCCATCAATACTGTTTGGTTACTTTTTTCCGCCACACTCGTTTTTCTGATGCAAGCTGGTTTTTTATGCTTAGAAGCAGGTCTCACACGTAAAAAAAATAATATCAATGTTGCCATCAAAAATTTAGCCGATTTTGGGATAACGACCGTTTTCTTTTGGTTAGTGGGGTATGGGGTGATGTTTGGGCTGTCTGGGAATAGCCTCATCGGGATTAGCGAGTTTGGCATAGACCTCACCAGCGCCCCACCACAAACCATCGCATTTTTCTTTTTTCAGGTGATGTTTTGTGGTACTGCTGTGACCATCCTTGCAGGGGCAATCGCAGAACGGGTCAAATTTGGCGGATATTTATTTTTGGCACTCATTGGGTCTGCTATCACATACCCCATTTTTGGTCATTGGGTTTGGAATGGTATCAACATTGGCGAAAAGGGCGGATGGCTTGGGCAATTGGGATTTGTAGATTTTGCAGGGTCATCTGTCGTGCATAGTGTGGGTGGCTGGATTTCGTTGGCAGTGTTATTGATTGTTGGCGCACGCACTGGCAGATTTCCCAAAGGCAAACCCGCGCAAAAAATACCGGGTGCAGATGTGCCATTAGCAACGCTCGGCGTGATGATTTTATGGTTTGGCTGGTTTGGATTTAATGCGGGTAGCACATTGGGGATGAATGACCAAGTGCCTCGCGTGGTTGTGAATACTGTTATTGCCAGTTCATTTGGCATGACTGGTGCGCTGGTGATTGGTTGGTTTATTCGCAAACGCGCCGAAATTGACCTTGTTCTGAATGGTGTTTTGGCAGGTGCGGTGGCGATTACCGCTAATTGCCATGCGGTGAGTACCGTATCTGCCGCCATCATTGGTGTGATTGGCGCGGTAGTGATGCTCCTCGTAGATGCTTTATTAACCCGTTTGCGAATAGATGATGCTGTAGGCGCGATTCCTGTGCATTTGGCGGCAGGGATTTGGGGGACATTAGCTGTTGGGATTTTTGGCGACCCTGCTTTGCTCGGTACAGGATTATCACGGGGTGACCAAATTGTCGCGCAAATGATTGGGATTGTCGCTTGTGCGGTATGGACATTTGGGGTGACGTATATCATCACTAGGATTACCAACCGCTTTTATCCTTTGCGGGTGAGCGCAGAAAATGAGCATATTGGGTTGAATGTATCGGAACATGGTGCAACCAACGAATTGCTCAATTTGTTTCAAGTGATGGACGAACAATCAAAAACAAGCGATATGAGCCTGCGTGTGCCTGTAGAACCCTTCACGGAAGTGGGGCAGATTGCCAGTCGCTATAATATGGTGATGAATGCCCTAGAAGAAGCAATTCAGCGAACAGAGGCAATCGTCCGCACCGCGATGGATGGGATTGTCACATTTTCTAAAGATGCTCTCAATATCCTCACCATTAACCCCGCCGCCGAAAAGATATTTGGTTATGGTCAAAATCAATTAGCA
>CALDGT010000924.1 GCA_937942935.1 uncultured Chloroflexota bacterium
ATCCCGCGCAGTCCGTGAACATAATGCGTGTTCTGTGAGCCTATTTTTTGGCGCAATACGACTGCCAAGCTGGGTTGCTGGTCAATCAGGTATTCGGTTAGGGTAGAACCCGATGTTTGCGACATGCGATTCCCTAGTCCGTCATAGGTATAGGTGAGTCCATCGTGCGAAAGCAGGCGATTTGCTCTATCCCAAGTATAATGGAATTATGGCGTTTGTGGAATCAGTGTTGGTAGTGGTGTTGCTAAAATATTATTAACTTTCACACCCCATTGGTATGAGATTCCAGAGTCAAATGGATTTGTTTGCAAGCGGATTTCAAATAAGTGGAAGCCCGGATATAGCCAGCGATAAAAAGGTCCATTTAAGCAAGTGTAATTAATCATTTCATATCTATCACTATCACCCCCAGTAAATGTGTTTATTCCGGCTTTGACATACATCCAATCTGGTATTCGGCTACCATTAATAAACCATGCAATATCACCGAAAAGATATGAGTAATCAGAAAAATCACCATAAACACAGTAAGGAGAATATATGTCATTACTTATACTGCGAATCCAGCTTGGTAAAGAATTAGGATGATTATAAAGATATTCGGCTGTTGACTCGATTTCAGCATTAGGAGGTTTTATAATAAGCCTGCTGTCAGCTAATCTGTTGAGGTATATTTGCCTATCTATTAGTTGCGGTAATATAATGAATAAACCGCAAAAAAGGCATATTAATAAAAAAGATAGGAAGACATATTTTAGGATATTCACTTTTTACCTTTCGATATACGCTCCTTTTAACTAAAAAGGAGCGTACAAAATACACTTATATAACTATGGGTTTGATTGAATTCCTCGATATATCGAATCACGAGCGTTAGGTTGTCCAAAACTTAGCGAGAGTCCAAGTCCGCCAAATATGCTATTCAGGGTTTGCCCTATCCCAAGTATATCAGAAAGCCGTTATGTATTTTGCGAATTCCATAAAAATTTTCTGATTTTTGCATTATTCATTATCCCCCTGTCTTGTGCCTGAAAAAGTGGCAGGGAACAAATTTCGCATTGGAGGCGTTATAATCATAGTGTGTTGTCACAATTGAAAAGGAAAATTTCTCATGCTCAAACCATTACGTTTCTTAATTGTCCTCAGCCTGCTGTGCGTGGTCAGCGCATCCACACTGGCACAATCGGTTATCATCCCCACCTCCCCCACCGATAGCACCACCTTTGCCCTCTCGGTTTATGACCAACTCCGCACCACATCCGAAGGCAATTTATTTTTTTCGCCATATAGCATCAACACCGCGTTTTTGATGGTGTATGCGGGGGCGCGTGGCAATACCGCGCAACAAATCTCCGATGTCTTGCATATTAAGCCAGATAATGTCAATTTGCATCAAGAAGTCGCCGATTACACCGTGTTCATCCGCACCCAAAGCAATGCCGATAAGACCGAATATTCACCAGAGCGTGTTTTTGATGTGTTGAATGCGCTGTGGGTACAACAAGATTTTGCGCTTAACCCAGATTACCCAGAAACACTCGCCGAATTTTATAGCGCCAACATCACCCCAACCAATTTTGTAGAGGATCCAGACGGCGCACGCCAATTGATTAATGATACTGTCGCAAGACAAACCCGTGACCGCATCCAAAATCTGATTCCAGATGGCATCATCAACCAAGCCACCCGCCTGATTTTGACCAATGCGGTCTATTTTAAGGCGAATTGGGCAAAAGCCTTCACCCCGCTCGAAAGCGCCCCATTCAATTTATCAGATGGGACGGTGGTGGATGTGCCTTCGATGATAGTCACCAATGACTTGCCTTATTTTTCGGGGGATGGTGTGACGCTGGTCGCCGTGCCTCATGACGGATGGAATACCCAATTGGTGATTATTATGCCCGATGATTTTGCCACCTACGAAGCAGACTTATTGGCGGGTGGATTGCCCAATTTGGGCGATGTAACCTTCGCCAACATCCGCCTGACCATGCCCAAATTCACATTTGAATCGAGTTTTAGCTTGTCTGATGCGTTGGTACAATTGGGCATGAGCGATGCCTTTAACCCAGACCTCGCCGATTTGAGCGGTATGGCAGAAGAACCGTTATTCATCCAAGAAGCCTTGCACAAAGCCTTCATCGGAGTGGATGAAAATGGGACAGAAGCCGCCGCCGCAACCGCCGTCATCGTCGGGGTGACATCGGCAATGCCACAACCGATTGAACCGCTTGAGGTCAAAATTGATAAACCATTCTTGTTTTATATCCAAAACAATGTGACCCAAGAAATCTTATTCATGGGTCGGGTGATGAATCCGCAAGGGTAACAAACACGGGGTGGCGCATACGCTTTGTGGGAGGACATACGCTTCACTAGTCCTCCCCTACATGCCACCCTACCAGACAATTGGATTTTAGGGATAAAAAATAATCCATTTTCCCCCCACAAAATCAAATCGCGGGGATATTTTGAAATTATTTTTCCCCAAAATTAATATTATCGTAGGGTGGGTACTAGCGCCAACGGCGCGTATGTCCCACCGCGAAAAAAATGCGCCAAATGATTTTGAATGTCTCCCCTTTCCCCACGTTGTG
>CALDGT010000925.1 GCA_937942935.1 uncultured Chloroflexota bacterium
TGGTAAGCCCATACAATTCCAACGCTTCATATCATGGGGATGTAGACAACATTTTAATTCACATATACCCCATCCACGACATTATGACCTCAAAAAATACACTTTTTGCCCATTATTCATCTTATATCGCGTGTTTTATCCTCGCTCTTTTGGCATTTATGCCCGCCCTCACCCATAATGGATTGCCCGCAGGTGCAGATATTGCCGCCCATTTTTGGCGTGTGTTTGAACTTCAATCACAATGGGAAGACAAAATATTCACTGCATCGCGTTGGGCAGAGCATTTTTATTATGGATATGGCGCACCAACCTTTCAATACACCGCATCGGGGTTTTATGTTGTGGCAGGCATCATCGGCAACCTGCCCGTGATTGATGATATATGGGCGCTCAAAATTGCATGGTTCATTGGCATTTACATCGGGACATGTGGTATTTACACCTATGCGAATCGGCGTTGGGGAATGGTAGGCGCATTGGTCAGCGCAACTGCCTTCACATTTGCGCCTGCGCTCATCGGTAACGAGGCACTCGGACGGGGCGCTTTTCCTGTGGTATGGGGCATGGGGTGGCTTGCGATGAGCATCGCATTATTAGACCGTTATGCTCATATCCGCAAGGGGATTGGGTGGACTGTATTCGCATTATTCGCCATGCTTTGGTCACATAATTTGACCGCTATTTCGGGCGCGGGTGTCATTTTGGCATGGCTCATATTTATCCAAATATTCAAACGTGCCTCCATGCCTTATTTGCGTGGCGCAATTCTATTATTTTTACTGGGATGTGGCATAACGGGCTTTTTCTGGATTCCAGTCTTTTTAGGGCGCAATTTGGTCTCATTAGATGCAATCCCATTCAATCCACACATGCAATACCAAAATCATTTTTATACGGTGGAGCAATTATTCAGTGGGCTACAACCGTATGATTTTGGATTACCAATTCAACCAGAGCGATTCACTATAGGCATCGTGACATGGGTAGCGGTGGTAGGATTGGGAATCATTTATATCTATCGTAGGGGTTTGCCATGGCAAGTCCCTACAGCAAATATCGTACAAAATCAAAAATCACCCCCCTACGAAACCTTTTTCTGGCTCATCATCACACTCGCCTCGCTATTTTTGGTGTTGCCACAATCACAATTTTTATGGGATAACATCCAAACCTTGCAGACATTCGTATTCCCCGCCCGATTTTTGAATATCACTGCGCTGGGTTTGGCGATGTTGCTCGGAGCAGGAATGAGCATGATTCGCTGGCGTTGGGTTGCCTCGCTCCTCATCGCATTCATGATTGTGCAAGGATGGCATAGCACTATTATCGCTTGGCGCGATGATTTTCCAACAGAAACAACACCCCGTGATTATTTGTATTATGAATTTGAGACCAATGACCTCGCTACAACCTCTGCTAACGAGTTCAAACCGAGAACTGTCCCCAATTTGCCCCCTGCGACAGGCTTTTTGGTGGATAGCCTCATCAATGGCACACCCGCTATGCGCCTCAATCCTGATGCCTATGGAGAAGGGGTGATATTCACCCCCCTCAAAAGCACAGCAGAAGAATATATCGTTGAAATTTCATCGCCAACAGATTTAAGCCTTGAGATTTTTCAATTCTATTTCGTCGGATGGCTTGCCACACTCGATAATCAGCCCATTGGTATTTCTCCATCAGGCGATTTTGGCTTCATCCGTACAGAAACCATCCCCGCAGGCACACACATTTTACGATTGCATTATGGGCTGACCGATTCAGATAAATTAGGATGGGTATTGAGTATTATTGCCTTCACATCAACCGCGATGTGGATGGTATATGCACAATGGATGAGATTGATAAAACTACAAAAAAGCACTTTTATCATTTCGCCAACACCGTTACGAGAAATAATAAACTTGCTTTTACCAGCCCTTCTCATCGTAGCAGTGTTGGCATTCTTCGTCATACGTGAAGGAGTCGCATGGCTATCTTAAATCTTAAAATAAATCATCTGTACCACGCCATTCGGATACGATTTGACACTATCGAGTTTGACCGACTGCCATTTTTCTAATGATACGCCTTTGAATAACGGTATCCCGCGCCCCAACAGCATCGGCATCACCGAAATGTGATATTCATCAATCAAATCCTGCGCCATAAATTGCGCTACAACATCTGCCCCGCCCACTAGCCAAATATCTTTATCGGTTTCGGCGCGAATTTTTGTCACCAAATCGCGCATTTCCCCAGAAAATGCGGTCACATCGCCTTTTGGCGGGTTTTCTAATTGTCCTCGTGTGACAATATACGATTTTACACCTTCATACCAATGCCCAAATCCCAACACTTGGCGATACGTGATGCCACCCATCACGACTGCGCCCAAACGGTCATACATCGCCTTATAGCCATAATCTTCATCAGGCGAATTGAATCCATCTAACCATGCCACCCCACCATCTGATGTCGAAATAAATCCGTCTAAGCTAATGGCAATATACAATAGCACTTTGCTCATGATATATCCTTTGATGATTTAATCCTCGCTTAGTTATTTTATAATGGTTCAGGATGGCTCAGTATAATTCATAACAAAATACTCACAACATTTTCATGATTTTTGCGTACAGTATTCTATGATATTCAATCGAAATCAATCATGGAGCAAAATAAAAGCAATGAGTGAGCAAATTGTCCTCGATGTGATGGATGTGAAAAAAGAATTGCAAATGGGCGAAGTAACCGTTCATGCCTTACGCGGTGTGACGATGCGTGTAAAGCGTGGTGAATTTTTGGGGATTATTGGACCCTCTGGGAGTGGTAAATCAACCTTATTAGGGATGATTGGTGGGTTAGATAGCCCAACATCTGGCAAAGTATGGATTGATGGGACAGACATCACCAATTTATCAGAACGCGCATTGACCAATATCCGTAACGAAAAAATTGGGTTTGTATTCCAATTTTTCAACCTCATCCCCACCCTAACGGCGCTCGAAAATGTGACATTACCGATTCAATTTTCTAAAAAACGCGGTGTGAATCCCAACAAACGCGCCAAAGAATTGCTCGATATTTTGGGGTTATCTGACCGCTTTCATCACCGCCCTACTCAACTATCGGGGGGGCAACAACAACGGGTGGCATTAGCACGCGCATTAGCCAATAATCCGCCTCTGCTTTTAGCAGATGAACCCACAGGGAGTCTTGATACTGCCGCCACCGAAACGGTGATGCAAGCCCTGCGTGATGTCCAACGGGATATGAATACCACCATCATTATTGTGACACATAGCCCCGATATTGCCTCGAATGTAGACCGTGTGATTACACTGGTGGATGGTCGGATTGCCGAAGATAGCAACCCACTCGCCAGCGCCGAATTGACCGCTGTCAAATTGCTCAAAGAAAAACGCGCTACTGGCGAATGGCAAGGTATTCATAAATAAGGGATAAACGATGATAGAAAAGTTCAGATTTTATATCAAACATTCTATGAATGACCTGCGGGTCAACGGACAACGGTCATTATTCGCCATCTTGTGCATTGCGGTTGGTGTGGCGGCAATCGTCAGCTTACAAACATTAGGCGTAATGATTCAAGATACACTCACTGGCAACTTGCGCGAATCAAATAAGGGTGATATTCAATTCCGAAATGATGTTCGCCTGCGCGATTTCAATTTTGATGATATGGAACCGGGTAATGGGCGCAGTTTTGATTTTGAAGAATTTGAAGATTTAATCGCCTCAATCGAAAAAGAAGCCATTGATAGTGGCATTTTAGAGACGGTTGAAGGAACTGCCATGTTTGGGTCGAGTACCAAATATTTTGGGACTCGTGGGCGCGATATTTTGGCAGAATGGGCAGAAACCAACATCCAACAACCGGTCACATTCACCTATTCCTATTTTGTAATTGAGCCATTCCGTGTTATCACCAATTTTGGCATCGGTACGATTTTAGAATTGGAACGCACCGATTTACAAACCAGTTCTGTCTCTCCCTTGATGTTAGACAGCACCACCTATCCGTTAGTTGGTGCTGTTAAATCATTAGATGGCAAACCTCTAAATGAGCTATTCCCCACGCCCAATAGTATTGTGGTCAGCGAAAATGTCGCCAAAAATTTGCGGGCGGAAGTGGGCGATACGATTAAAGTAAGCGGGGTTGATGAACCATTCACCCTCACAGGGATTGTCCTCACCGAAAAAGAGGCAGGATTCGATAATTTCTTCGCGGGGATTTTTGGGTTTTATTATGTAGATAAAAGCGCCATGTCATTATTTGGCATAGAAGACCGTGTTGAACGGGTTTATATGGCAATCGAAAACCCCACCGATGCGCTCATCACAGAAGTCACAGACAAATTGAATGAGCAATATCCATTTTTGGAATTCACCACAACCATAGATATTGCCGAGCGTAACCAATTTGTTGCCGATTTACTCGACCAATTGCTCACGGTGATGGGGTTGGTCTCATTGTTATTGGGTAGCATCGGCATTGTGAACACCATGCAAGTGGTTGTGCGCCGTCGGACATTAGAAGTTGCTGTCCTCAAAACACTAGGATTACAAGCCAATCAGGTAACGATGTTATTCCTTGTGCAAGCCGCCATCATGGGCATTGTCGGCAGTTTATTTGGGATTGTGTTGGGTTGGGGGATGACCTTCATCATCAAAGGGTCTGCCGAGACATTCTTAGGTCAGACCTTACCTTTCCGAATCACCCCTGCCCCTGCGATTGCGGGCTTAGTCGTGGGGACATTGGTCACAACTGTGTTTGGATTTTTGCCCACCCTCAGCGCAGGGCAAGTACGCCCCGGAATTGTGTTGCGCCCCAATGATGATATTATCCCGCGTACAGGTTTGTTGCGGTCACTCGGCGCATTAATGATTGTCATCATCGCCCTAACCATCATCTCTGCAAGCATTTTACGCAATGTTGGCTTGGCATTTGGCGTCGTCATCGGCACATTCTTGTTGGCGGGCTTTTTCTATTTGCTCCTTCAATTCTTACTCTGGTTGGTGGGTAAATTCTTCCCGTCATTCGGTTGGGTAGATTTACGACTCTCGCTCAAAGCAGTATTGGTCGGGCGCAGGCGTGGTGCATTCACCTTATTAGCATTAGTAGTCGGTGTATTTTCGCTCAGTTTGGTCACATTATTAGCCGATTCTGCCAATCGTGCCATTGGGCAATTGGTATCCACTGGGTTGGGCGGAAATGTCCTCATCCAAACATTGGGCGGGGGTGCAACCGATTCGATTCAGACCATTTTAGATGAGCAAGAAGGTGTGAATAGCTACACTATCACCCGCGTTCACCAATTAGATGTGGTTTCTGTGACCAAATCCGATGGGACAGTCCTGACATCAGAAGAAATGAATAACCTTATCGCCAGCAATAATGGCGATATTGGCGGATTTGATACCGTGTTCCAACAAATCACCGAGCGCGATGTGACCAATAATTTGCCCGAAGTATCATTTAATGCTGGGAATGGTCGGCAATTAAATGCAAATGATGCTGCTCAAACCGTCATCGTCATCCCGCGTGATAGCACAACCGATGCGGCGGAAT
>CALDGT010000926.1 GCA_937942935.1 uncultured Chloroflexota bacterium
CGGGTTGCACCGGTGGCGAAGGGGAATCCACTCAAGAAACTGACGGCGTATTGGCTACCATCGGGGCTGAAAGCGACCGCAGTCGGGACGGGATTATTTTCCCACGATTTGACCACATCCAACGCGCCGTCGGAACTGCCACGATACAGGGTGTTGCCACTGGCATCCACAATCAAGACGCTCATGCCATCGGGTGCGACAGCCACACTGACCGAATTAGAGAGCAATTCGCCTGTGCCATCGGGGTCATATTCGTGTTCGTACCCGTATGGGTCAAATAACATTTCTGGGCGCAAACTAATGCGGTCAAACCCGACCACGGTACCCGCTTGGGCGACCCCTTGCATTTCATGACCCATCACCACCCATAAATGGTCGGCGGTGGGGAGGACATCCATCGCGCCAACGACTTCGGGGGGGGCATCTGGCGCACCACCAGAATTGAGGCTTGGCAAATAATCAATCACGACACCAAGTGCATCTGCGACAAACACAGAGACTTGTGCGGTGAATCCAAGTTTGGCGGGACCAAATGGACCTGTAATATCAATATCGCCACCTGTGCCTGCTTCGGCGATGAATAAATTGCCATTTTCATCAAAGTTAATCCCGCGTGGGTTATCTAATCCTTCGACTAAAATGCTATATTCAGGTTCTTGACCAAGACTCGGTAAAATGCTGATGGTAAAAAGAACTAAAATGGTTAAAAGAGTAAATTTTATTCGCATGTAATCCTCCAAGATGTGAAAATAAATGGACAAGCGTCCTGTTTATAGCATACGCCAAATAACAAAATATGACAACTATTATTCTGTTGGTGTGGTTAATGAGAAACCAATCACTTGACCTGTCCCAAATTCGCCCACGACATTCACTGACATAGCATACGACCCATTAGTAGGGTTTTTAGCGATACTATATGGAAAATTGAGGTTACTGAGTACAGTTGAGACGGTGCCATCTGGCGCAATAGCGACCAAACTCCCCGTATTGGGTTGCCATCCGCCAAGGTCAATATCAAAAGTGGCATATTGTACCACCAAGATTGTGCCATTTGGTTCTATTAGCACATCCGTGACGGTGGTTAAATTGCCATAACTGACCAGTAATTCATTATTGTCTGCATTATACAATTCCACATGACCAGCCCCTACTGTGAATGGATACCCCGATAAAAAGCCGATGGCGTAAGTTGACCCATCATCGCTAATATCTATGCCTGCGGGTACGGGGTTATCTGCCCACACATGCAACACGGTGAATGAGCCGTCATCCCCTTTTCTGAAGATGACATTTGCCCCTGTATCGGCGATGAGCGCGATTTTACTCTCTGGAAAAAATTCGATATCCGTCGGATTCGACAAATATTCGCCAGTGCTGTCTGTTTCGTTGGCTAATTCATAAGCATATAAATCTAGCACATATTTGGTGCGATAGGTGGTGGAATCTAGCCCGATGGCGAGCGCAGATTGTTGAATATTGGGCAATATATGACCTGTGAGTAACCACAATTCATCACCTGCTACTTCGGCATCCATCGTGCCAAGCACTTCAATTGGCGCACCGGGTGCGCTTTCGACTTGGGCGCTCGGCAAATAATCAACGACTGGGGTGAGTTCTCCATTTTGCCATGCCAAAACGCGCCCCGTAAATCCGAATAAGACGGGTCCATCAAATGGACCGAGAACAGATAAATCACCCCCAATACCCGATTCAACCACGTATAATGTCCCATCGGGGCTATAACTAATCCCGCGTGGGCTATTCAGTCCATCTATCAATACAACCGTAGCGGGTTCTTGTGCCATATTGGGAAATAAACAGAGACTAGAGAATGCAAAAATAACGAGCAATAACAATTTTGTTCGCATAATTAACGCTCCTTATATAAAAAGTAATAT
>CALDGT010000927.1 GCA_937942935.1 uncultured Chloroflexota bacterium
GCAAAAAAACAGCCTATGATTCTCTCATAGGCTCTTCATATTGCCAAAGTTCAGTTTATCCCGTTGGGATAACGTTGGATAGTAGGCTTGACATCTCCTATCGTCATCTTGTAATGTGTTATGTTGCAAACGTAGGATGATGGGAGTGTTTCATGCGACAATTTGCACGACTTTGGATAATCTGTGTTGGGGCGATTTATGGGCTAGTCGCTTGTTCTTTGGGCGAGAGTAACCCTCAGATTGTTTATATCACCGCAACACCCCAAATGGTGCAGGTTATCCCTGCTACACCAGTGATTGCCACCTCTCAGCCATCTCAACCCACGATGACCAATTTCCCAACACAATCTGTTTTTATTCCTACAGTGGCATTATCTCCTGTTCCTATAGCTTTAGAGATAACCCCAACCCCAAATCCATCACGTTTTGATTTATCCCCGACAGGTATGCAACAGCATATCGTGGAAGCGGGAGATACCTTATCTAAAATTGCGGAAAAATATGGTACAACACTGGAATCGTTGATAGATGAAAATCAATTGGTGAATCCCGATATTTTGACCATTGGTCAAATTATCAAATTGCCAGAATTGCCGACAGAACTTACCCCATCGCTCAAATTATTGCCAGATAGTCGGCTTGTACGAGCGAGTAATGGCTTTGATGTGGCTCAATTTATTGCCAATCAACACGGTTATTTGAAGGGTGTTACTGATGAGGTAGATTTTCGGCAATTTGATGGTAGTACACTCAAGAAAACCCTAACTGCCGCGCAAGTGGTAGAGCAGGTTGCTGTTGAGTATAGTGTAGACCCACGCTTGTTATTGGCATTACTCGAATATCGGGCTGGATGGTTGAGCAACCCAACACCTAATGAAGTACAAAAAACATTTCCATTGATATTTGCATTAGACACAAACCGGTTGGGGTTATATCGCCAACTCAGTTGGGCGGCATATCATCTCAATGCGGGGTATTATGGATGGAAACAACGCGCTCTAACCACACTCGAATTTGAATCTGGGGAACGATTTTTATATGATGCTGGCTTGAATGCGGCGACAGTTGCGCTTCAATATTTTTTTAGCGTGAAAAGCGATATAACCAGTTGGCGTAATGCGGTTAGCACGCCACAAGGCTTTTTTTCGGTATATTATGCTTATTTTGGCAATCCATTTGAGTCAATAGACCCGCTTGTGCCATCTGACCTAATACAACCCGATTTAGGCTTGCCATTTGGGTCTGGTGAAGTATGGTTTTTTACGGGTGGGGCGCATGGGGGATGGGCGAGTAGTAGCGCATGGTCTGCATTAGATTTTGCCCCACCAGATGAACGTACAGATGGATTATTTTGTTTTGTATCCGATTATTGGGTGCGTGCTGTTGCTGATGGCATTATTGCGCGTAGTCAAGATGGAGGAGTCTGGCTTGACTTAGACGGTGATGGCGATGATAGCACCGGTTGGGTGATATTTTACCTACATATTGCCACACAAGACCGCGCCTCTGTTGGGACAATCGTCAAAAAAGGCGACCCTATTGGCAGAGCTTCTTGTGAGGGGGGATATTCTACAGCGACCCATTTGCATATCGCCAGAAAGTATAATGGCGAATGGATGCCCACCGATTGCCAATTGTGTGCCTCACATGATTCCCGCCCTGTATTCAATTTAGGTGGGTGGGAAGTGGTAAGCATCCCGAATCAGGAATATCAGGGGTATTTAGATTTTAATGGTCAACGCCTCACCGCCGAACAAGGGCGTGTGTCGGTGATAAACAGGATTTCGTGGTGATACTATGATAAAAAAATTTGCTCCTATTGTAATTATTTTTCTATTCGGATTAGGGATGATGACCAATTTTGTGACTTACACTGCAACACAAGCCCAATCCCCTACACCGACAACTGGTGCGATTGTTTTACCCACAATTGCGCCTTTAGCGACTATCGGTGCAACACTCGAAAATACCCCTCTACCAACTTTTACAGCAACGGAACCCGGTCCCGTTCAATTAGAAGTGGCAGGGGATGAAGGTGTAAATGTCCGTTTAGAAGCCGACCCCAATGCCGAAATATTAGGGACAATTCGCCCCAGCGAAAGATATGTTGTTTCTGGGCAATATTATTTGTGGTATCAGATTCGTTATGAACAATCGCCATCTGGTTTTGCGTATGTTTTTGGAGATTTGGTGAATATTGTCGGCGACCCCGCCGAAATTACCGATTTGACTATCATCACGCCAACACCCCAAGACCCTAATGCTGTGAATTTGACTGCCACATTTGAGTCAGTTATATTAACACCCGGCGGTGAGTTGACATTGACGGTTGCTGTGCGTGAAATTTTGCCACCATCAGCCCAATTAGGAGTGGTGGAACAAGATGCTGTTTCTACAGAACGCCCAATTTTGCCCACCTTTACTTATCCACCGAATGTTATCGCGCAAGCCCCAACTCAGGGGGTATTATCTCCGATTTTAGTGCCAAATGAAACAACTTCTACTAGCACCATACGCGGGGGGATGCCCCCAATTACACCTATTCTCGTCCTTGCAGGGCTAGGAGTGATTGGATTATTGTTATCTCGTTTATTCAGACGTTAGTTATCATTTTCTACGAAGCGGTTGGTCGCAAAATCCAGACCAATTACATCGCCAATGGCTAATCCTTTTTTTACCTCGCTAGAAGATTTCCCAACGAGTCCTAATTTGATTGGGACATTTC
>CALDGT010000928.1 GCA_937942935.1 uncultured Chloroflexota bacterium
TGGGAGGTCAAACGGGGCGCGGTTGACTTCTGCGATAAGCGCAATCATCAAAATGCCCGCCGCCAATGGATTTTGGAAAACCAACCAATTGAAGAATAAGCCACTTTGGGCATCCACAATAGAGCTAATGGTCATCGTGCCAACAATCAGAACTGGCACAGCAATGGTCAAGCCCATGCTCAATTCATAACTCACCATTTGAGCAGAAGCACGCATCGCGCCGAGCATTGAGTATTTGTTGTTACTCGCCCACCCTGCCAACACAACGCCATAAGTCCCTATGCTGGTGACAGCTAATAACCACAAAATACCGACACCGGGGTCTGCGAGTCCGAGTGGAATACGATACCAATTACCATCAAACCAAGGGATGACGATGGGTGGACCCAACGGGATTACAGCCAACACAATGAGAGTTGGTGTCGCTTTGAGGATAGGCGCTATCCGATACACCCATTTATCTGCACCAGCAGGCAAAATATTTTCTTTGAAGATGAGCTTAATGCCGTCTGCGAGTGGTTGTAATAACCCAAAGGGTCCAACTCGGTTTGGTCCAATCCGATTTTGGAACCAAGAAACCAGTTTGCGTTCTAATAAGGTGGTATAAGCGAACCCAGTTAGGACAACAAACACCAAAATCAATGAATAGATGATGGGATGTAAGAATGAGCATCCATCAGAATTACGACATTCGATGACATTGGCTGGAACACGGCTGGATGGTTCAAAAACAAAGGTCAGAACACTCCCCAAAACACCAGCAAATGTTTCCCAATGTGCCAAAAAGACCAATGCGCCAAAATTGAGAATGGTGAATCCGATGAGGAATAATGGCAAAGGAATCCCAATAATTTTGGGTGTGCCTGTGTCTTCGACTGGTTTGTGTCTGGATAAGAAGCCTTGTGCGACACAGCCAAATGCGCCGAATGCCACAAATACAAAGCCCCAACTTATTTTCTGAAGCACTTCAAAGCCATTGGTGAGGACAAATAACACAAAATAGGCTAAGACTACCAAACCCGCTACCATCACAAGTGTCGAGTTACGTTTTGCAACTCGTTTATCAAATAGCATTTGTGTTGAAAGCGACAAGGCAACCAATGTGCCGATGGGGACAAGCCACATCAACCCACTAAGATTATCTATGCCGCGTGGCGGGCGAATATCATGAAGATAACTCAGCCCTGCATATGGACTCACCCAAAACATGAACGAAAAAGCAAAAAACATTAAGCCTGCAAATAAAATCGGGTAATTCAATGAATTAATTGCGAGGCGCAACCCAAACATGAGCAGTCCCACAAGCATACGCACTGTAGCCATCAAGAGGTTGGTTGTAACCTCTGCGGGCGGTTTTCCTGATGAGGCAGTTGTTTGTGCCATAAAATCAATCCTTCAATAAGATTCCGAACATCGTTGTAGGTACTTGTCATGACAAGCACCTACACTATTGTTTATTATTTTACTTTGCTAATTTCGCCAACGGTGATGTGCATTGGGGTAGCATCGTTGGTTAAATAACGGGGCAAAACAATGCTCCCTTGTGGTGCGCCACCGTTCACATGCGCTTTGGCTCTCACCACCACACCATCGGCTTTAATTTCGACTACATCGCCTTGTGCGATACCCATTTTCTCCGCATCTTTCGCATTGACTTCGACATACGGCGCCAAAACACGCGGGTGCATCATCAAACTGGGCAAAAATGCTGTTTGCCGATTATAAAGCACAGTAGAAGGAATCACATAGACCTGACCTTTGCCTGCTTTTGGCAATGTAGCAGATTCGACAGCAAATGCACTCACAGTATCGCCCTTATCAGCAGATGTGGGCAATTGCACCCCTAACCCACCCTTATTTTGATAAGCTGTGCCACCATAATACAATTCGTTTCCGCCAACATCTGGGAATTGGCGTTCTACTTTGGCGAGGCTACGATAGGTAATGCCTTCAAATGCGGGGATATTTTTCGCAATCTCTTGCATAACAGTCGCCGCCGATAATTTAGCACGCCCTTGACCAAGTGCTTCTCCGACACGGCTAAAAATTTGCCATGCAGGGAGGGCATCCCCCATCGGACCTTGTGCCGTATAGAAGCGTTGCACACGACGTTCCCCATTGGTGAATGTGCCATCGCGTTCTGCAAAACTTTGAATGGGCAATACCACTTTGGCTTTTGCCGATACTGCATCTGGGAATAGATTCAAACTGATAATGGTTTCGACTTTATCTAACCAAGCGCTTGCGGCGGGGTCATCTGCCAAAATTTCGGCTTGCGCCACAATCAAGACTTTAGGTGGTTTTTGTGCGATGTCGAGGGTCGCTTCTGGGGTGAACCCAAAATAATATGCGCCCATACCATTGGCACCGGGTAGTGGCGAGAGAAGCCCATTATTCGCTTTGCCAACATGCCCACTCTCGATGAGGAAATTGGCACATGCGCCCATCAATGCGCGGTGTCCTGCCAACGATAAGCCTTCTGCACCTGCCACGATAATGAGGTTGTTTGCTTTTGCCAATTCTTTGGCGAGGTCGGGATTCAAATTAGCAATGGCATCAACAGCATGACCCGTTTCATAACGGATAACTTCGTGTGCGAAATCATCCATGCGGGTATGACGTGCATTGGCAACGACTAAATATGCCCCTCTATCGGTGGCACGTTTGAGGCGCAAGCGCCACACGGGGACTTCTTCTTCGAGGTCGCTGGCGATGACCAAAATCGCATCCCCTTTGCCCAAATCACCCAAATTTGTGCCTACCCCTACCCCAACTTGCGCCAAAATATCTGCGCCTGTGTGGGTGGGAATCCATGTGCCTAAGCGATTGCTCCCCAAACCTTTGAGGAGTTGGTGCAAGGTATAAAAATCTTCATTCGAGAGACCTGTTCCCGCAATGGCGGCAACATCACCACCTGCCAATTTGAGAATATCGGATGTTGCACGAATACCATCTGCCCATGTAGATTCGACTGCGCCACGGACATAAACCGATTGTTGACGGTCTTCGCTACGAGTGAAATGATGACCAAAACGGGCTTTATCTGAAATCCAAATTTCGTTCACGGATTCATTTTGACGTGGCATGACCCGTTTAATCATGGCTTTTCCGCCAAAATCGCGGTCTAAACGGGTGCTGAGGCTAATATTACTGCCTGCGGCATCCCAAGGGTCAATGCTAGGGACTTCAGTCAATTCCCATGGACGCGCACCAAAACGGAAATCGGCTGTGGTGAGCGCACCAACGGGGCAAATATCGGTGGTATTCCCCGAAAAATAAGTATCAAATCCGGGGTCAGATTCGGTAACAATTTGCAATTTGCGCCCACGTTCATGGAAGCCCAACACTTTATCACCGACAATTTCTTCTTGAAAACGCACACACCGCGCACATTGAATGCACCGTTCCTCATCCAAAAAGATGAGGTCTCCGAGTGGTACGTGTTTATTCAAATGTTGCTTATCCGAAAAATCCATGCGGGTGGTGCCGGGACCGTGTTGCATGGTCAGGTTTTGCAATGGACATTCGCCACCCTTATCGCAAATGGGGCAATCCAATGGATGACTGGTGAGCAAAAATTCCACCACATTTTTACGTGCATCATCTACCACAGGGGTATTGGTACGCACGACTAAACCATCTGTCACTTTTTGGGTACAAGCAGTTTGTAATTTGGGCATCATCCGCACTTTGGGATTGCCCGCTTCATCTAACACAACTTCGCCTGTGGCGCGGTCTTTTTCGATGTTGCCCATCTCAACAAGGCACATCCGACACATCCCGACTGGCTCCATCTTGGGATGGTAGCAGAACACGGGAATATCGTTATCTGCATGAAATTTGGCGACATCCACCAAATTCGCGCCCGCAGGCACTTCATAGGTCACATCATCAATGATGACTTTTACAGTATTTGTCATAAAATTTACTCCAAAAACCCATCTTTGCCCAATAGGGTTCTATTATGGCGTAACACTCGCCAAACGTCCAATTCTGATTTTGTTAAGGTATATCCCATCCCCTATTGTCGGCGGTATAATGCCGTCCCTACATGCTGTGAGGTATGTACAGATGCGATAAATCATGTCCGTACAGGGGATGGATTTGATTGTTAAATGACAGATTATAGGGGTTTATCGTATCGTTGTAGGGGCTTGCCATGGCAAGCCCCTACAAGCAAACCCGTATCATATCACGACTTCACATATCGTTTTGCTTTGGTCATCAGACGGTGGGCGCGGTCTTGTATCGCTTGCGCGACCACACCCCACCGCCGACCAGCAAATTCATTCAATGCCAGTTCATAAGCCCGTTCACTATCCACCAGCGCCTGTTCCCAATAACCATATTGAGCATATACTTCTGCCCGCAACAAATAATTCACCGCCACATGAGGCTGGTCGTGAATATCGGCTGTGATGCGTTCTAGGCGTTGGATAATGCGGTCTTGACTCATAGATTAATCCCCTGCGGCGGGTTGAACAGCAGGTTTGTCACCCTTCACATGCCCAAAGAAATCATCTGGGAAATGTTTGATGGTCGCCAAAACCGGATTCGCCGCAAAATCGCCCAACGCGCACAAGGTAAACCCTTGCATATTTTTGGCGACATTATTGATGAGGTCTACATCTTCTGCCCGACCTTCACCGCGCAAAATGCGGTCTAAGACTTTATCGAGCCAATAGGTACCTTCACGACAAGGGGTGCATTTGCCACAGCTTTCATGCTTAAAGAATTTAATCATTTTGGATGCCGCCCATGTAATATCACGGCTATCATCCAACACGATAATTGAGGCAGACCCCAAAATCGTGCCGACTTTGGTCAGACCTTCGTATGTGAGGGGAATATCTAAGGCTTCATCGGTGGCGGGGATAATTGGACCAGACCCACCCGATGGCAAAATGGCTTTAATCTTGCGCCCGTTGGGGATTCCGCCTGCGTGTTCAAATAACAATTGACGGAAGGTGATGCTCCCCATGGGGAATTCATAATTACCGGGTTTAACCACATCGCCACTCACACAAAAGATTTTTGTGCCTGTGCTTTGTTCTGTGCCGATTTTTTTGTAATTATCAGCGCCTTCGCGGATGATATACGGCACATTGGCGAGGGTTTCGACATTATTCACGACAGTTGGCTCTTTATACAACCCACCACCTTTTTGTGCGGGGAATGGTGGGCGCACACGCGGTTGACCCATTTTCCCCTCAAGGCTTTCGAGCAAGGCACTTTCTTCACCGCAAATATATGCGCCCGCGCCCAAGTGGGTATATACTTCGCAATTCCAACCGCTATTCAAAATATTTTGCCCCACAAAGCCCGCTTTACGCGCATCTTCGATGTGTTTATCGAGCGCATGGGCAATATCCCAAAATTCACCACGCAAATAAATATAAACGGCAGTGGCTTGAATTGCCCAAGCCGCAATCACCGCGCCTTCAATCAATTGGTGTGGATTATTTTCTAAAATTTGGCGGTCTTTGAATGTCCCCGATTCGCTTTCATCGGCATTCACAACCACATATTTCACGGGTTCATTTTGGGGGATGAAACTCCATTTTACCCCAGTTGGGAAGCCTGCCCCACCGCGTCCGCGCAGGTTAGAGGCTTTAACTTCATTGATGACATCGGCGGGTTTCATGCCAATGGCTTTTTTGAGTGCATCATATCCCTGATGTTTGACATACACATCCAATTTGTGGATATTCGGCACATCTTTTTCTCTGTAGATGATATTTAACGACATCAGCACATCTCCCTATTTCTTCACACCCTTATTGGCGTAGTCTTCTGCTTCCTTGCGCCATTGGTCAAGCAAGACTTTCATCTTGTCCATGTCCAGATTTTCGTGGAAATGGAAATTACATTGGAGCATAGGGGCTTTATCGCACGCCGCCAAACACATCACATGCTCAACCGTGAACATGCCGTCTTCGGTTGTGCCACCTTCTTCGATGCCTAAGTGGTCTAATAATTCATGATGAAATTCTTCTGCACCGCGCAAAGCACATGGCAAATCTACACAGACTTGTAACCAATATTTGCCTTTTGGCTTCTCAGAATACATGGTATAGAACCCCGCAATAGATTTAACCTGTGTGGGGTCTATTTCGCAAATTTCGGCAACTTCGCGGATGCCTTCTGGGGTCACATAACCATATTCTTCTTGTGCAATATACAACAAAGGCATCACAGCAGAGCGTTTATCTGGATATTTGCTCAGGTGATGCTGAACTGCTTTTGCATGTTTTTCTAAAAGTGTGTTCGCCATGATTTTCTCTCCGATTTAGCGGTCACAATCGCCCAAAACGATGTCCACACTGCCGATAATCGCCACGAGGTCGGCAATCATGTGACCCTCTGCCATGACGGGAATCGCCTGAATGTGCATAAAAGAAGGGGTCTTAAAATGGACACGGCGTGGTTTGTTGCCACCTGTACCATGCAAATAGCACCCAATTTCACCGCGAGGGCTTTCGATGCTCACATATACCTCTTTATCGGGCGCGGCAAAACCTTCTGTCCATAACTTAAAGTGATGGATGACGGCTTCCATGCTTTGACCGAGTTCGGTGCGTGGTGGCGGGACAAATTTGCGATTTTCGGAACGGAATCCACCTTTTGCGGTGTTCAATTTGACAATAGCTTGGTGCAAAATCCGCAGGCTTTGGCGGATTTCTTGAATCCGCACCATATAGCGGTCAAATACATCGCCATGTTCACCCAATGGCACATCAAATTGATAGGTGTCATAGCCACTATACGGCATGGCTTTGCGAATATCCCAGTTCACGCCACTCGCGCGGAGCGATGCACCACTCACACCCCATGCCAACGCGACATCAGGTTCAATAATGCCAACGCCTTGTGTGCGGTCAACCCAAATGGGATTACCCGTGAGGAGGCGTTCATAATCATCCAAACGACCGGGCATAATTTCTAAGAAATGGTTCAACGCGGGCAAAAATTCGGGGCGTAAATCGCGCCAAACACCCCCCGGACGGAAATAAGACCCCATCATGCGTTGACCAGCGAGCATCTCGAACATATCTAAGATGAGTTCGCGCTCACGGAAAGCATACAGGAACACACTCATCGCACCCATATCAATGGCGTGTGTGCCTAACCAAACCAAATGGCTGGCAATGCGCGAGAGTTCCAAACATATCACCCGAATCACTTGGGCGCGTTCTGGGACATCTAAATCTACTAATTTTTCGACTGCCAAACAGAACACCATGTTATTCGACATGGGCGAGAGATAATCCATACGGTCTGTGAGTGTAACCGCTTTTTCGTAGGATTTTGATTCGATATTTTTTTCAATTCCTGTGTGCAAATAGCCCACATCAGGAATACAGGTGACAATTTCTTCACCATCAAGTTCCAACAACAGACGCAACACCCCGTGGGTACTCGGATGGTGAGGTCCCATATTCAACAGCATGGTTTCGCCTGTCATGGCGCGTTCAGACACAAGCCCGCGCAATTCATCGAGGCTACCCTGCCATTGGGTCATATCCAGTTCAAATTGTTTTGGTGCATCAGCGACCATAATTTTTTCCTTATTCCTTAGCAAGTGGCTTGTGCTTCAAAATTTCTTCGATATTGAATGAGAATTGGATGGTCTCATAACCGAGTGGATAATCGCGCCGATGTGGATGACCATCCCAATCGCTTGGCATGAGGATGCGTTTCATATTGGGATGACCAGAGAAGGTAACACCCATCATGTCATAGGCTTCGCGTTCCAACCAATTGGCGGCGGGGAACACACCTGTGATAGTTGGGACAGTTGGGTTTTCTTCTGGCAGAAAGACTTTGACGCGCAAACGGCGATTATACAGCATGGAATAAATATGATAACTCACACCAAACCGCCCCATGCGGTCTTCATGTGAACCTTCTTCATCCCAATAATCCACAGCCGAAATATCGGACAAGTAATTATAAATGAGACCGGGTGTATCACGCAGAAAACGCACGACTGCTGGCAATTGTGCGGGGTCTACAATGATGGTGGTTTCATCACGGAAATAATCTACTGTTTTCACGGCGGTAGAAAATGCTTTTTTCACCGCTTCTACAGGGTCTATGGCGGGGGCAATGCTCATGTAGTCTCTCCTTATGATGGTTGCCGAATAGAAAGCGCCCAATCAGAAATGCGCTCACCACGAATTTTTTCTTGTAGGGTCAAAATGCCGTGCATGAGTTGTTCTGGACGTGGGGGGCATCCCGCCACATACACATCCACAGGGATAATTTCATCTACCCCCTGCACCACCGCATAATTGTTATACACCCCACCGCATGAGGCGCAATCACCCATCGAAATCACCCATTTGGGGTCTGCCATTTGGTCATAGAGTTGGCGCACAACGGGAGCCATTTTGCGGGTGACACGTCCCGCGACAATCATCAAATCCGCTTGGCGTGGGCTGGCGCGATTCAGTTCCATCCCAAACCGTGCAAGGTCATAACTGCTGGCTTGGGTACTCATATATTCGATGGCGCAACATGCCAAACCAAACAACAGGGGCCAAGTCGCACCTGTCCGCGCCCAATTGATGGCTTGTTCTAATGTGGTTGTCACCACACCTAAGTTACCGAGTTTTTGTGTTACTCCCATTCCAACGCACCTTTCTTCCACTCATAAACTAAGCCAATGGTCAATACAAAAAAGAACACACCCATCACGAGCAAGCCATAAAATCCTAAATCACGGAAGATGACCGCCCATGGCATGAAAAAGATGACTTCAATATCAAATAAGATGAACAACACGCCGATGAGATAAAATTTAACAGGCAAACGGCGCACAGCGGGACCAATCGGTTTCATCCCGCTTTCATAGGGGGCTGTTTTGCGGGTAGTGGGCAAATGAGGACCAAATACCCACGAAATATTGAGGATGATGAGTGTCAAAATGACAGCAATAATCAGGAGTGCCGCAATTGGGGCAAATTGTTCAATAGCCATAAGTTCATATCCCTTTTAGTTTGTTCTTTTTTGAACAATCACTATATATAGAGAGTAGCATAAGCATATTTTGGTTGTCAAATTTCAACTAAACCATTTGCGAATCAGAATTGCGCCCTAGTGTAACCTAAATTTCACCAAGAAAAAAGTGATTTTCTCGGAATGTGTATGGATTTTTCATGTTGGTTAATTTTTGGGGGATAATGTATAAGTTTGGGTGGGTTTGTCGTGGCAAACCCACCTACAAACCTACCCTATTTTGCGTCCTGTGCGTTGCAATTTCATGGCGTGTTCTTGCAAGTTCAAAATATCTTCCACCACTAAATCGCGTGCTTGCACATGCTGAAACGCATTATAAGACGATTCAGACCCAATGCTGAACATATAATGTGTGCCAGCAACAACCCGTGTATGAGAGGCAGGAAATTCGAGTTTGCATAATAAATCCAACATATCGGTGAGGTCTACAAGTGGGTCACGATGCCCAAGCATCACACGGAAAAATTCAAAATTGCGCGGGATTTCAAAATTTTTGAGCAACCCCATCGCCATAAAAGTCGCGCCTGTAATCCCGCGTGGGGTTTCATTATATTGTGCGCTATGAATTTCTTTTACGCGGTCACTCGCACCTAAGCACAAATTTCGTAACATGCTCGGCTTCACAAATCGCTCAACAAATTCTAAAAATTTAACTCGTTGTAAAATACTAATTCCAACACCCAATGTCGTAAAAAAGCGTCTATCTTGTTCAGCATCTAGTAATAATGCAGGAGCGAGCGCGTAGCGGGTTAATTCGCCTTCGCGCCAATGAAGCGGATTGGCATAAAACAACATCGCCCCGCCCATGCTATGTCCAATGAGGTTGACTACCTTCAAATGAGGGTCACCCGGTTGTCGGCGCAATTTGACCACATCTAGCCATCGTTCTAAAGCACGCATGGCGGCGGGAGGGTTACAATTCACCAAGTCTGGCGTATTGGTATCGAATAAAGAATCTCCGAATCCGTTATGGTCAACCGTGATGCTCACCATACGCCGATTTGCCATACACACCATACCGGGCAATTCTTCCCATATTTTATGATTACCCGTCCATCCATGAATGAACACTGCATAGCCTTGCACATGCGAAATTCTATCAGGTAAGTCTTCGTCTGGGGTGGGATAATCTTCGGGCCATGTCACCTGCCATTTGAACTCCGTGAGTCCGCTTTCATCAAGCATTGCCCGTCCTGCGGTGGGGTCTACGAGCCTATTTTTGATGAGGTTAGTCATGTGATAAGTGGCAGTATAAGTATTCGGGACAATACCGGGTGTGCGGAAACTGTATCCTTGCACCCATTCTAATTCATTGCGTTTGATGAGCATTGGCAACACCCTTTTGATATATGCAAAGCAAACATAGCATTTATTATATCGGCTTGGTGAAAAATAAACGCCATTTCATTACAAAATTGTGATATTAATCAGGGTGGTCACGTTTATGTGCTTCCAGTGATGTGACCATTTATTTCATCTTAACCAGCATAATCCCCGCATCCACCACACCTAGCCGCGCATAAAAGGCACGCGCTTGGTCATTGGCGCGTTGGGTATTCACCATCAATGAAGATAATCCCAACTGCCCTGCCCGTCTGAACACCGCCTCCAATAATTCTGCGCCAATCCCACGCCGTTGATAGGTGGGCAAAACCGCCATATCGTTAATGAGTCCGCGTGCTTCTGTGAGTCCACGCATGACCGACAAGGCAACGCACCCCACAATCATGCGTGGTGATGTTTGGGTTTGTGCCACAAATACTTCGACATCTCGGCTTTCGCGCAAGCGAAACACAACCATCGCCCACTGGTCTTGTGTTAAATTACGATTTGCAGGGATGAGCGCCAACAACCCAATCACATGCTCAACATCGCTCATTTCAAATGGGCGAATGATAAACTCGGCTGGTGGATTTCTGCGTTTTGCCTCATCCAACAAAATCCCTTGATGATGTTTTTCGAGCCATTCTGCCATAATTTCGCGGTGAGTGCGGAATGGCAATAGTGGCATTTCGTCGGGCATAAACACACGCACCCCCGCCGCATCATCCCCCGCACACAATTCACCCCCAATCGGTCTAAGCCGATAAAATATCATGATGCCACTCACTGGCGGACCTTCTGGGAAAGAATTAATGCCCATCAATTCAACGATTTCCACTTGTAAGCCTGTTTCTTCTTCGGCTTCGCGCACAGCGGCTTCTTCTGCCGATTCATCTGCCTCGACAAATCCACTAGGGAGTGTCCATTCGCCTTTATGGGGCGGATTTCCACGTTGAATCAGCACCACCCCGCCGTTCATCTCAATCAATAACCCCACACCGGGGACAGGATTTACATAATGAACATAGCCACAATTATCACAAGCAGGGCGGGTGCGCCCACCTTCTTCACGGGTGATGAGGTTGTTTCCGCATATTGGGCAAAATACTAACTTTTTTGGCATGATTTGGTCTCAATTTTTAGGATGTTCGGTTATTCATTCACTCATTATAATACGGATATGAGATATAGAATCATGATTTTGATATGTTTGCTAGTCACAGGTTGCACCTTAGAGTCAACCCCTGTCCCCACACCCGATATTCCGCGTGTGCGGTTTGTTGCGCCAGCCAACAATAGCCGTGTGGTGAATGGGACAGATTTAACGATTGACCTATTCGCACAAGATAGCACTTTGGGTATCGCCAAAGTCGAATTTTATGCCGATGGAAGCCTCATCAAAGAGGCATCGCTCCCCAATTATGATGTTCAAACCGATTTTCGGGTGCAGGTCAATTGGTTGGCGAGTGGCATAGGATTCCATGCGCTATCAGCGATTGCCTATCGTCCAGATGGGACACGCAGTGATGAAGCCTTTTTGAGCATTGAAGTGGTTGATGAATGAGGATATATGACGACACTCCAACGGATTGATTATCGTCCGAGTTACGAAAATTTATCTCCAGAAGAAGAAACCCAATTGCGTCGCCATTTTAGCGCCTATGGCGCAGAATTGGTCATTGATGGCATCGTTATTCGTTGGGAACATATAGATGAGGTCGAAGTCGCACTCGCCCCACGCGGGAATGGTGTGGCGGGGTGGTTGGTCAAGAAATTTGTCTTGAATGACGAGCAACGCTATCATCTGGGTGTCTATTTTGGGTCATTAGAAGCCATTTTGCCCAATATCACCCTCAATATGGTCAAGCATGTCCTCGAAAACATCGCATTCTATGCCCCTAAGCCCATCCGATACATCGGTCCTGATAATATCGTCCGCCTGAGCGAAATTTGATGACCCATTTATTTGCCAATTGTATTCATTCTATCCGTAGGGGCATGATATATCATGCCCCTACAATCATTATTTTTATCGTCCTATCTGCCTGCACCCCATCCCCCCCCACCCCACAACCCGAAATCACGCCAGAAATAACACAACCCGTCATCGAAAACCCAACACCGCTTGGGGCGCGATTGTTGATGAATGCCGAACAAACAGAATCACCCGTTGTTGCATGGATGGATAATCAGATTCTTGTGACATGGATAGGCACAGACGACCTCGATATTCGCCATTTTGCCCAATGGAAATTAGGGGATAATTGGCAACCAATTCAGGCTCTTCCCTTGCTCACCAATCGCCCACATGGGCAACAAATCATCGTTACGACAGATAATATCCCTTATTTATTTTGGCTCGATGCTCTGCCTGCTTTTCCAGAACCGCAATTGGTTTGGTATGCCCCCATCGGCGACGATTATGGGATTAATCCGGGTGCCTTGCCACTCTCGAATATCGAAACGAGTGAGTTCACCGCCGTCGCCAATACAATGGGGGGAATATGGGTGGTATGGCGTGGCGGTTTGATTGCTGAACCCACACTATACGCCCAACAAATAGATGCTATCGGCAGACCCCGATTCACCACAGCCATCATCGAAAATGCGACTCATCCCGTTTTGGTACATGATGCCAATAAAAATAGCTGGTTATTTTGGCTGAGTGAGGGTGTGCTTTGGCGCGGGCGATGGGATGCAGGCATACTCAGTGATAACACACCTGTCGGCTTATCAGTTGGGTTAGGCGCAGGCGATTTGTTAGAATCATTCAAAATTGGGATTGCAGGGGATGAGGCATTCGCCTTTTGGCATGTGAGCCGAAGTGATGGCACTTATGAATCGTATTGGTCACATGGCAGTATAACAGGGGCGACATGGGGTGCGAATTTGCCCATCCAACACGATGCGACATGGCTCACACCTAATTTTTTGACTAATGATACCCTATATGCGATTGGGGTAATAACCGCCCCTCATCATGAATTACGCATTTACCAATGGACAGGCAGTGATTGGTGGACAAAACGCGAGGGAGTTCAAATTTCATCAGGATTATTCCACCCGCCGACATGGTTACGCAAAGATGATGAAAATGCCATTCTCGCATGGTCACAACCCAACGGATTCAGCGCCAATTTGTGGCTATTGGGGGCAGATTAGGTCGGTTATAAAAATATTTGACTAAACTAAAGACTTATGCTAGTATGTGATTGTATTTATTCCCACAAATCCACAGCTTTTTCAATATCATTTCAAATTGAAAAAACTACCCCAACAGTGTGTGTATTACATCTGATGGTTCTCCGTATACAACTCTACAATTTTACGCTATCACTTCTTGAAAGGAGTCTCGCGGCGATTATCCTCGTTGCAGTATAAATTAGGTTATGGACATATCAACATTAGAAGATAGAACACTTGATGAATTACGCCAACTTGCGCGTGAAAGCAATGCCATCCCCCGTTATAGCCGAATGAAAAAACAAGACTTAATCCTCGAATTACTCCGTGTAGATGCAGAACGGCGCGGATTAAAATTGCGTGGTGGTGTTTTGGAAGTCATGGATGATGGAATCGGCTTTTTGCGTGCCGAAAAATATTTGCCCGGTCCCAATGATGTGTATGTGAGCCAAGCCCAAATTAAACGCTTTAACCTGCGTACAGGGGATGTTGTCATCGGACAAGTGCGCCCACCAAAAGATTCAGAAAAATATTATGGCTTGTTGCGTGTAGATGCCGTCAACGGTCTCAATCCAGAAGAAATTAAACGGCGTATCAATTATGAAGACTTAACCCCCATTTTCCCCCTAGAACGCTTTGACCTCGAAACCAGCCCGCGTGTGTTATCTACGCGGTTACTCAATCTCATCGCTCCCATTGGGCGCGGACAACGTGGTCTGATTGTATCGCCACCAAAAGCAGGTAAAACTACAGTCCTCAAAGATATTGCCAACGCCATCAGTTTTAATTATCCCGATGTCCATTTGATGATTGCCCTCATTGGTGAACGTCCCGAAGAAGTGACCGATATGGACAGGTCTGTGGATGCCGAGGTGATTGCCAGCACCTTCGATGACCCCGTACAAAATCATGTGCGTGTGGCAGAAATGGCATTAGAACGCGCCAAACGCTTGGTCGAGATGGGGCGGCATGTGGTTTTGTTGCTCGATAGCATCACACGGCTCGCCCGCGCCTATAACTTGGTCGTGCCAACCAGTGGTCGTACCCTCTCTGGTGGGTTAGACCCACTCGCCATCCACCCACCTAAACGAATTTTTGGGGCGGCGCGGAATTTGGAAGAAGGCGGAAGCCTGACCATCATCGCTACATGCTTGGTGAATACAGGAAGCAAAATGGATGATGTGATTTATGAAGAATTCAAAGGCACAGGCAATATGGAATTGCATTTGAATCGTAAATTACAAGAACGGCGCATCTTCCCCGCGTTTGATGTGGAACAATCCTCTACACGGCGTGAAGAATTGCTCTTGGGTCCCGATGTGTTGCAACGGGTGTATACCTTACGGCGCATGTGGGGACATTTGGCAGAAGATGAATCGGGTACGGGCATTATTAGCGCCACCGAACAACTCCTGAGTAATTTCCGTCAATACGAAACCAACGAAGAATTTCTCAATTCATTGCCCGGTGGTGGCAACGGGCGTTATTAATCATTATCGGTATTTATTGGGACGAGGCAATGCCTCGCCCCTACAGATGTGGTTCGTATGCCCTACCCCAGTA
>CALDGT010000929.1 GCA_937942935.1 uncultured Chloroflexota bacterium
ATTTATATACCGTGAAGAAATCAACCTCACCCCTAAATTTCCTCTCCCAAACGGAGAGGCGACTTAAACCCAGTCACATAACAGGCATTCTCCCCTCTCCAACATGGAGAGGGGGCAGGAGGGTGAGGTCAAAAAGCAAACTTATTATCATTCACATAAGGATATACACAATGACAAAATATACACCAACCGCAGAGCAAAAATTTACATTCGGATTGTGGACACTCGGCAATGCAGGGCGTGACCCATTCGGTGAACCCACTCGCAAGGCTTTATCACCTGTCGAAATTGTTCACCTCATCGGTGAAGTTGGGGCATGGGGTGTCAATTTTCATGATAATGACCTCGTGCCGATTGATGCAACCCCCGCCCAACGCGACCAAATTGTGCGCGATTTCAAAAAAGCACTCTCGGATACAGGGTTAGTTGTGCCAATGGCGACCACCGATTTATTCAAAAGCCCTGTTTTCAAAGATGGCGCATTCACATCCAATGACCCCAAAGTCCGCGCATATGCCTTGCAAAAGACCATGAATGCGATTGATTTGGGTGTGGAATTGGGCGCGAAAACATACGTATTTTGGGGTGGACGTGAAGGAACAGAAACCGACAGCAGTAAAAGCACACTCGATGCGATTAAATGGTTCCGTGAAGCCATCAACTTTTTGACCGAATATGTCCGTGACCAAAAATATGACCTCAAATTTGCGCTTGAACCCAAACCCAATGAACCACGCGGGCATATCTTTTTGCCAACCGTTGGCGATGCACTCGGATTCATCAGCACATTAGACCACCCCGAAATGGTCGGCTTAAACCCAGAAGTGGCGCACGAACACATGGCAGGCTTAAACTTTTTGCATGGTGTCGCGGCGGCTTGGGATGCGGGCAAATTGTTCCACATTGACCTAAACGACCAATTATTTGGGCGCTATGACCAAGATTTCCGTTTTGGCAGTGTGATGATTAAGCAAGCCTTCTATTTGGTCAAATTCTTAGAAGATGTGGCTTATTCTGGCAGTCGCCATTTCGATGCTCATGCGTTCCGCAGTTCCAATTATGAAGATGTCAAAGAATTTGCGCGTGGTTGCATGAGGACATACCTCATCCTCAAAGAAAAAGCGCAACAATTTAATGCCGATAGCGAAATTCAAGCCCTCTTAGCCGAAATTACCGCCAAAGATGATAGCTTGTCGTATTTGAGCGCGGGTTATAGCAAAGAAGCGGTGAATAAACTTCGCAACACGACCTTTAATCGGGAAGAATTGGGCGCAAGAAACTTGCCATACGAAAAATTAGACCAACTCACCATCGAGTTATTGCTTGGGGTGCGTTGATGACTTACTTCATGGGCATTGATATTAGCACCACCAGCGCCAAAGCCTTGATTGTCGATACAAAAGGGCAGGTTGTCGCGGTTGGTAGCACATCTCAACCGATTAGCCAACCGTATCCCTTGTGGAGCGAGCAAAATCCGAGCGATTGGTGGGATGGTGTGGTGAAATCTATTCGGCAGGCGCTTAATACCGCCAACCTAAAAGGGAGCGATATTCATGCCATTGGCTTGACAGGGCAAATGCACGGGTTGGTGATGTTAGATGAAGCGGGGCGTGTGTTGCGCCCTGCCATCTTATGGAATGACCAACGTACCCAAGCCCAATGTGATGCGATTACCGAAAAAATTGGCTTTGAGCGCCTCATTCAACTGACTGGCAACCGCGCACTCACCGGTTTCACTGCGCCCAAAATTGTTTGGGTACGCGATAATGAACCCGATATTTATGAAAGATGCGCTCATGTGTTGTTGCCAAAAGATTTTATCCGTTATCAATTGACGGGCGAATATGCGATGGATATGTCCGACGCGGCTGGCACAAGTTTGTTGAATGTGGCGGGGCGGGCGTGGTCAGAAGAAGTCGTGAATGCGCTAGGGATTCCGCTTGAATGGCTTCCTCCTGTGTATGAAGGAACTGCCATCACGGGCGAAATTACACCCGTTGTCGCCGAATTAACTGGCTTACAAGCAGGGATACCTGTTGTCGCAGGTGGGGGAGACCAAGCGGCGGGCGCTGTTGGCATGGGTGCGGTGGAATCGCATATTATTGGGTTAACGGTGGGGACATCTGGCGTGGTATTTGCGCCACTAAATCAATATGCGTATGAACCACAAGGACGGTTGCACGCCTTTTGTCATGCTGTGCCAAATATGTGGCATTTTATGGGCGTGATGTTGAGCGCGGCGGGTAGTCTGCAATGGTATCGGGATACA
>CALDGT010000930.1 GCA_937942935.1 uncultured Chloroflexota bacterium
AAGTTTTAGATATTTGTCGTCAGGCATCATGGCATAGTTTTCAGTTATTGACAAAAAATGCACCTCGACTACTTAAATTTAATTTTCCATCCAATGTCTGGGTCGGTGTTAGCGCCCCTCCTTCGATTATGTTTGGGCGGAATTTAAGTGAAGACCAACAAAAACGCATGTTGCTGCGTATGGTAGATGTTTTGAATAAGGTGAATGTCCCTGTTCGCTGGATGAGCATAGAACCCCTGAGTTTTGATATTGCACCCCTCTTGAAAAATAGTCCTTTAGCATGGGCAGTTATCGGAGCGGCTACTAACGGTCCCAAAACTTATCAACCAAAGCCTGAATGGGTTGATAATGTACTAAACGTGCTTGATGCACAAAATACAAAAGTATTCTTTAAGGGCAATTTAGAATGGACACCATGGCGCGAAGATTTTCCAGAAATTGCCCCTATCGCTAAAGCTAAACAACCTACTCTTTTGGCGGGAATGTGACGATTAAGTGGTCTGCAAGACCTCGATTAATTCGTTTTTTACCTTCGCTCGCTCTAATCGATACTAATTTCTCTTCTTCTAGTTCCACAAGTATTGTTTTATAGTGCTTTGCAAGGTAAGGTGTATTTATACTGTGTTCCTCATAAATTTTTTCTACCGTTATACTCCTTCCTGCAAAGTCACTCAATAGCATGTCTTTTAGAGTATCTAATGGACGAGAAAAAGAATAAAGTAGTGGTTGTCTTTCTTTAGCTTGATTATATTCAAAAGAAGCAACCCCTTGCTCTTCCGATGAACTAGCTTTTGACATTATTTCTTTCATCACTTCATAGCCACGAAAATGTTTACTAACAAAAATAAGGTGATGACTTGTACGTCTACCATTCTCATCCTTAAAACGAAATGGTAAAACATATTTTCCGCCCATATCACGTAGAGACTGAGCTAACTCATTGACAATATGTAATTCGCGCTCTTCAGGTGTATCTATATTCTCGAGTTCAATACGGAGTTTATTCGCTCTATCTTCACCAAATAAAGCATTCATATGTTCTTGAACAGAGGGGTTTCTTAAACCCATATTTATACGATTATAGTTGAAAAAAAAGATACAATCGCATCCCCAGTCCTTCAAAACAGAGTTAACCAATCTTAAAGACAAGCCTTTATATCCCCATGGGTCGACAAAGAAAAGCGTAGGGACTAAGTTCATAGTTTCAAACATTGTGACAATATGTTCCCCAACCTCAAAATTGCGGATATCAGGTTTATATTTTAGCTTTTCAATACCATCAATCTTTTCAATCTCATGTTTTAGGCTGGAAGTAAAATCAGGATTTTTATCATTAAAAATTGTAATCAGATGCTGTCTAATATCGACATCTCTAATAGCTGATTCTAAAATCATAATTGGAGTTGATTTTGCCTCATCTCCATAACGACCAGGTCCTGCAAACAAATCAATATAAGCTATCTTACCATGTGATTTCTTTACAGTTGGGATAATAATTTTTGCCCAAGTCCAAAAATATGCTCTAACAATTTTTGATTTCACTTGTGATTGTTCACGTATTTCATTAAAAAAATCATCACTCATAACTCACCTCCCACAGTAGGTATATATAACCCCTTCAAGCGAATACTTAATATATACAATACGCCAGTTTCATAAACACGTCAAGAAATGAGTCACCCCTTCAACTTCAGAGCAAAATGGTGGCTGGTGATGATAAATCCGTAATTCAGATACACCTTATGCGCCCCAAAACGTTGATGACCCGAATCCAGATGCACCGCATCGCAATCATGGGCGATTGCCTGCGCCTTGACATAATCTAGCAATGCCCGCCCATATCCCTTACTCCGCACATCGGGATGCGTCACGAGGTCATCAATATAAATAATTTTGCCCCACGCCAAATATTCTTGCATCCGAAAACCGGTTGCGCTCACAATTTTGCCATTCACTTCCACCGCCACCATCTGAAAACCGACTTGCATCTGGCGTAAGACTTGCGCCACAAACGCCTCTTCGGTCAGGTGTGGGCGCAAATGCTGGTAGGTATCGTAACATGCGCGGATTTCGGGTTCGGTTTGAATCACTTTGATGTTCATATCATTATCCTTTATGTTGATGATGTCCCTGCACATTGAGGCGCGACTTGACACGCACCGCAACCGTTTCGCCTTTCACCGTGACCACATCCCCCGCCCAAATTTCGCAGGTGACAATCGCTTTTTTGTCGGTGATGTCTTTGATATGCGCCCGCAAAATCAGTTCACCCTCAATCGGTGTGGGTTTGAGGTAGGTCACATGCAAATTACCCGTCACACAAGTGATTTCTTCGCCACTCTCTGGGGAGATGCCTGCCCTATCATAAAAGGCGGCGATAGCTGTGCCAAT
>CALDGT010000931.1 GCA_937942935.1 uncultured Chloroflexota bacterium
TCATCCGTACCGATAAATTTGAAGATGTCAAAAAAGCACTCTCAGAAATTGGCATTGTTGGGTTAAATGCCTTCCCTGTACGTGGTCGTGGACGTGGTAAAGGAATGGTCATTCAAGGACGTACAGGCAAATATACCGTTGATATGTTGCCAAGAGTACAAATCAATATCGTCTTGAGCGAGCGCAATGTGAAAACGACTGTAGAAGCCATCAAAAAAGGTGCTTTTACAGGTGATTCTGGCGATGGTGTGATTTTTGTATTACCTGTAGATAACGTCATCCGCATTTCCTCTGGTGAGGAAGGCGCAGAAGCCCTCAAATATCAGGGCGATATTGACGCCAAGAGTTAAACCTTTAGGGTGATATACGGCGCATTATGCCGTTGTGAACCAATATATCCTGTGTGAAAGTGTCGTTGTAGGGGCTACATAAGCCCCTTTTCTATACTTTGAATCCTCAAAAAAACATGAAACTCATTTACCCTAATTTGCACAATGATTTTGTGACTTTTTTCTCATTGATACAATCTTGATAATTTTTTGTCACAATCTCACTAAAAATTTATCCATAATTTGGCTAAAACAAAACTGTGGAGAGGCTTAATATTGACATAAACTACCAAACGAATATTGTGACTCTCTTATTCGTGAATTGTAGGGGAATCGTATGAAGAACAAAAATGTAACAAGACTCCGTCGTCGTTTAGTCGCCCTTTTTGTTGGGACACTGATTTTGGCATTTGCTGGAATTGCACAGGCACAAGAAGCCACGCCAGATCCAGAACCAACACCAGAAGTCACCCCCGTCGCAGTGATTGAAACCACCAGCACCACAGAAGAAACTACCGGTGCAGAAGAACCGGTGGTAGAAGAAGTCCTTGCAGATCCAATCACAGAATTGGCAGATGGACTTGCCGCAACCAATATGTCCGTTAACACAGCATGGGTATTTTTAACTGGTTTCTTAGTTTTTTTCATGCAAACTGGCTTTGCAATGCTAGAAGCAGGTCTAATTCGTCAAACCAGTGTGGTAAATGCCTTGCTTGAGAATTTCTTTGATGCAGGTATGACAGCTATTATCTTTTGGGCAGTTGGTTTTGGTATCGCATTTGGTGTCTCTAGTGGGGGCATTATTGGGACAGATAACTTCTTCCTCGATAAAGCAATTCAAATTACAACCGCCGATAGCACAACTAGCGTTACTTTCATGACAATGGCAGATGCTAATCCAGATATGGCTTGGACTGGTTTGAGTGTATTAACATTCTTCTTCTTCCAATTTGCCTTTGCCGCGACTGCCAGCACCATTGCAACTGGAGCGATGGCAGAACGTACCGATTTCATCGGCGACCTCATCTACACTGCTATTGTTGGTGCCATTATTTATCCAATTGTTGTACATTGGGTGTGGAATAGTGGCGGGTGGTTGGCAAAGATGGGCTTCTGGGATTTTGCAGGCAGTACCGTTGTTCATACAGTTGGTGGTGTATTAGGTCTTGTTGGTGCTTGGATGCTTGGACCGCGCCCCAATCGTAAATTTGGTGAATTTCCTCCTGCCCATAACCTTAGCCTTGCTACACTTGGTACAATGATTCTATGGTTCGGTTGGTATGGTTTTAATCCGGGTTCAACCCTCTTGGTTGGTGATGGTGGTTTGGTGGGTTTGGTTGTACTCAATACAACACTTGCCGCTGGCGCTGGCGCACTGACGAGCATGTTCTTCGTCTTTTTCCGCACAGGTCGTTGGGATTTAACCTTCACTTTGAATGGTTCATTAGCTGGTTTGGTTGCCATTACTGCACCATGCGCCTTTGTATTGCCCGGTTCTGCTGTGATTATTGGCATTATTGGCGGTATTTTGGTTGTTGTAGTAGTCGAGTTAATTGAATCTCTCAAAATTGATGACCCTGTAGGTGCATTTGCAGTACATGGTGCAAATGGTATTTGGGGAACAATTGCTATTGGGTTGTTTACCCAAGCGGGTTTGCTTCCCGGTGGTAATGCTGGTTTATTGGTGGGTGGCACAGCAGATCAGTTGCTTATCCAATTAGTAGGGTCTGGCGCAACCATTGCATGGGTTGGTATTACCTCATTCCTAATGTTTGGGGCACTCAAGATGATTAAGCGCTTGCGTGTTGACCCTGTTGCAGATGCAATCGGCATTGATGTGTATGAACACCAAACAAGTGCGTGGCCCGATGTGTTGCCTGTCCAAGTCTATACAAAAGAATAGTCGCGTCGAAAAACTACTGGGGCGAGACATGCCTCGCCCTCAACATCTACCGTAAGGGGAATGAAGAACATGATTAAAAAGATTGAAGCAATCATCCGTACCGATAAATTTGAAGATGTCAAAAAAGCACTCTCAGAAATTGGCATCGTTGGGTTAAATACCTTCCCTGTACGTGGTCGTGGACGTGGTAAAGGGATGGTGATTCAAGGACGTACAGGTAAGTACACCGTTGATATGTTGCCAAGAGTGCAAATCAATATCATCTTGAGTGAGCGCAATGTGAAAGCCACCGTAGAAGCCATCAAAAAAGGTGCTTTTACAGGCGATTCTGGCGATGGTGTGATATTTGTGTTGCCAGTAGATAATGTCATCCGCATTTCTTCTGGTGAGGAAGGCGCAGAAGCCCTCAAATATCAGGGCGATATTGACGCCAAGAGTTAAACCTTTAGGGTGATATACGGCTATTATGCCGTTGTGAACCAATATATCCTGTGTGAAAAGTGTCGTTTAGGGGCTAAATAAGCCCCTTTTTATTTTATCCTTCTTGTGCAACTCCTGTTGCCAATCGGATGGCATCGAGCGCCCGTTTGGGGAAGTAACTGGTATTCCATATCCCAAACCGATTTGTAGGGCTATCTTGTGCGGGGCAATTGGGTTCTTCACAAATGGCAGTTAGTGGATAATCAAACGCTGTCCAGATAATCCATCCCGCCAATTGATTGCGCTGAACGGCTTCAATTGCCCGATAAATTGCCTCTCGTTGGGCTAATTCATCACTATCATAAGTGGCATACCCAATTGATGAAAGCAGAATGGGTTTATTCCCTGCTACTGATTGCACAATCGCAATTTTTTGGCGGAGTGAATCTACATCGCCAAAATGCCTAAAACTGACAAAATCCACATACGGAATGGTATCAGTTATATCTTCTGTCCAACTGGCAGTCATAAGCTGGTTGGGTGCGACTTCATGCAATAATCCGCGCATTGTATCCAGCCAGCGCAAAACGGCTGTCTTGCGATATTGCCGATAATCATTATCCCCATCATCGCGTATATCATACGCCATGATAATCGGTTCATTGGCATAACGTCGCCCAATAAATTCGGTTTGAGCAGTGATATGTGGGGGCATATCATATAATGGATATTCATCCCAATTGGGGTCATGATGTAAAACCAAAATCA
>CALDGT010000932.1 GCA_937942935.1 uncultured Chloroflexota bacterium
ATGGCTTCCCTGATAATGAAAAACGTGTCCGATATGACCAAGCATTTCAATATGCTAATCATCCGCGTGAAATGGTCACATGGTACGGCGCAATGGCATTTTGTCGCTGGCTAACGCATCATATCAATAATAAAGGTGTGCCGATTCAGGTATGGAATATGCAGGCAAAAAAACTCATCGAAATGCCCTACCCCAGCATCAAAATCACCCTACCTAGCGAAGCCGAATACGAAAAAATGGCACGCGGTAAAAAAGGTCTCATCTACCCATACGGCAATGACTATGCCCCCAATAAAGGCAATACCCGCGATACAGGCACTGGCATGACCAGCGCGGTGGGTTTATTCCCAGATGGCGAATCAGATTATGGCGTGTTGGATGCCAGTGGCAATGTATTTACATGGACGTGCTCCTTGAATAAAAGTTATAAATATAATAGTAACGATGGACGCGAAGATGAAAATAGCACAGATGCTCGCATCGTGCGCGGTGGGTCTTGGAACTATGGCACGGACGGCGCTCGCGCCTCGTTCCGCCTCCTCAACAGTCCGAACCTCAGGCTGAGCCTTCTCGGGTTTTTTGTTGTGTGTCGTCCCTATTAATTTCGGCAGGCGCTAAAGCACCCGCCTAGCATCGCAAAAGCCCGATAAATCGGGCTGACTAGCTATATGCACAAAAAAGGCGAAAAAGGGCGCACAACACGCGCCTTTTTGTATTCAATTTGACGCTCACTTGTTCGCATCGGCTCACAATCTGGTATGCTAGATAACAGCATAAACAAGGAGCATGTGAGTTATGTCACGAAACTATTCCCAATTACCCCCCAATGCGCGAGCCATCATCTGGTGTGCAGTCAGCACCACACAGCAGACAGGTGAAGACCGTGCCAGCATGGATGAGCAAGAGCGTTGGGCTGTAGATGTATGTCGAGAAAATGGATGGCAAATTGTTGAGATACTCCGCGTACCGGGTCATTCACGCAATTACAAAGATTTGAATGTCCTCGCCAGCGATGCTCGTGCCAAAGGCATAAACGCATTCGACCGCCTGATTACCCATCTCGAAAAAGCGGATTTTGATATCTTTATCTGTCGAGATGCCAATCGCTTTGCTCGGCGTGCATCGCTATTGCATTATTTGATTGAATCTATCGTTGAGGATTGCGGAGCCGTCATCTATTCGCAACATGATGGGTGGATAACCCGCGAGAATATGGCGGGGTTCGCCGCCTTAAAAGGATATTCAACCACGCAAGATATAACATGGATTCGCAATGCCTCATCCATAGGGCGTGGGAATCGTATCAAGCGCGGTTTGCCAAGTAGTGGCATCCTTTCAACATCTCATAAACTCATCCGTGACACTGAAACAGGACGCGCCACAGAAATTGTTATCAATGACGATATGAAGTATTTTTATAGATGTTTAGGTGAACTGGTTTTAGAAGGTATATCATGGAAAGAAATGGGGATAGAGCTATATAATCGCTGGAAATTCACAAGTTCGACTGGCACATATTATAGATATAATGGGCTTCACTATCGCATGTATAATCCATTAATTTGGGGTAATTTGGCGGATGGTAGGCACAAATATAAATACCCTATCGGCGAATGGATATTTTATGACCATCCTAGCAAGCCAGAGGGTATCAATATGGTTTATGGTATTCTTGAGCCAGTGTATGAGGGCAAATTTGCTACAGATATCCGTAATGAATTAATTTGTCGAATAGGCGCAAAAGGCAAAATAAGAGCTAAAGACATCTATCGTTTTTCAAATATGTGTATATGTGGCGTTTGTGGTGGCAACATGACCGTTGCATCACGCCAAGCACCTAAAAGCCAATATGGGGAATATCGCAAATTTAGACTCACCGATTATGGAACGGCTCAATGGGGGTTAATCTGCCTTCGCAGGTATCAACAAACTATAACAGGAGAACGGTGTTGTAGTAGCACATCCGCGATTTATCAGGATACACTAGAAAAATTCTGGGCAAGTTTATTAGATTGGATGGCGGCGGGCAAACCGATTTATACATACTTTGACCCAAGTAACCTTAAAAATCTGCCTATTGTATCGCCAATAGATGTAAATGCCGAAATTCAGAAAACTGAGTCTCAAATACAAACGCTGATTTATCAGCAATCCCTTGCTCCAGAGGTCACACAGAAAATGTATAGAGACAAGATTTTCCAATTATCGGAACATCTGCAAGCACTCCAAGAACAATACAATGCGGTTGTTGAAGAAAGCCATTACATGAACAATCACGTCACCCTTGAAACCATTCAATCAATCAGGATAGAGGATATATGGGGTTGGGAAGATATAAGAATCAATCGTTTTCTAAAAAGTGTGCTTGGGCGCAATAGATTAGTGGTTGTAAATGGAGAGATTGTCGGCATGAAAATTGTGTAGGCTAAAATCAATAGCCGTGATTTGCTAAAACATGGAATAATAACGCGAGGAAGCCCCCAAAGTACCCATCTTTTGGGAGTTTTTCACAAAAGTTTGGTTTTTCGTATCCAGAAATTTGTCCATTTTGATAAAATTAGGTATATAATACACTGTTAAAACCTATGAATTATGGGATTAACGGTATATGTCACCAACCACTACTTCTTCTACAATGCTTGATTTAGCAGGGTTATTAGAAGCCCTGCCAGACCTTACACCAAATGACCGTGAATTGATTGAACACGCCTATATCAAAGCCCAAGTCGCACACGAGGG
>CALDGT010000933.1 GCA_937942935.1 uncultured Chloroflexota bacterium
ACAGATGTGTCGGATTGTTTAGGTTTAGGCATCGGGCGTCTCATCTGGTGAATACCGATTAATCATGTGTGTGGCGGCACGCTCAAAATAACTACGCATCATCCCTAACATCGGTTCTTGAATTTTTAGCTCATCCAGTGAATGAAGCATATGATTGAGCCAAGCCTCTTTTGCTTTGCCGTCAATCGGAAAAGGGGCATGACGCATCCGCAAACGGGGATGTCCGCGCTCCTCTGCATATTGTTGTGGACCGCCAAATAATTGACACAGAAATAAAAATTGCCAACGTTTTCCCTCTTCCAAAGATTCAGGGAACATTGGGCGTAATGTTTCGTCTTGCTCAATCTTGGCATAAAAAAGGTCTACAAGGCGCAGAAATGTCGCCTCTCCACCGACTAATTCATAGATACTTCGTTCCTCTTGCTCCATAACTTATTCCAGTTCTCAAAAATATGGCTAGACAATCACGCACACCACGCTACAATCGTGATTACTATTATAGCGAACCTCACATGTTAAAGGGAGTAAAACCCATGAAAAATATTTGGCGAGGTGCAATTCTCATATTGCTCCTAGCATCTACTATCACGACATTTTCACTTTTTGCCCAAGAAGTAACCCCAGAAGGGACTCCAGAGGCAACCCCCGAAGCGACTTTAGAAGTAACCACAGAGGTTACTCCAGAAGCGACAACAACAGGGGCAACCGTCACAGGTTCAAAATTAGTGACCGATTTACTTGCCATTGTAGCCCAAGATAGCGGTAGCGAACAATCCTTCAACGCACAACCCAATGGGACATCGGCTGGGTTCACTACATTTTGCACAACTGGCGCAGATATAACAGGCGCGACTCGCGCAATGACCAGCGATGAAGAATTTATCTGTACACAAAATGGTATTAACTATCGTGAATTCTTGCTTGGTTATGATGCAGTCGCGTTTGTCGCACATCCAGACCTTGCATTTGTTGAATGCTTGACACCAACTCATCTCAACACAATTTTCGCCACAAGTGCAACCAATACAGTCTTAGATTGGTCACAAACAGGTGTTGCCAATTCAGATGCTACCCCACTCGCTATTTACTTACCAACCGATGACACATCGTTATATGTGTTGTTGGACGAGAATGTAAATGGACTTGGTTTGCGTAATGATGTTATCTCTGATAATGATAGTGCTTCAGTGATTGAAGCTGTCAAAAACACACCGGGCGCATTAGGTGTTATTTCTGCCAGTGCCATCACAGAAGATATGGGTGTCAAAGTTATTTCGTTTGATAATGTTGCAAAAGAATCTTGCTTTGCCCCATCATCAGAAACTATCGAAAACGATGACTATCCCCTTGCTACCCCACTCTATTTGTATGTCAATACAGCAAGTGTTGCCAATGTGAGCGATATTTTGGCTTTTGCTTTTAGCGAAGCAGGCGGTCAAAGTATTGCTGGCGCAGGATATGTATTGCCTGTTGCTGATGATGTCACACTCAATAATGCCATTTTGACAAATGAAACACTTGTTGGCAGACAATTCACCAAAGAAGTGACTGCCTTCCGTATTCCAGATAACATTTTTGGGACAGTGATTTTTGGCGGGAACACAGCATTAAATTCAACCCTAACATCTATCACCAGCAGTTTCACATCACAATATCCATCTGTCACATTGACAGAAGAATTAGCAGGTCAGACAGTCGGTGTTCGCCGTTATTGCAATGACGAACTTGATTTCATCACTGTTGCAACTCGCAGTGCCGACCAATCTGTTTTTACCCCAGATCAAGAAGTGGGTTGTCAAAATACAATTGGCGAATCTGTCAGCGTAGATTTGGGCAAGCAAGCCGTTGTCATTGTTGCAAATGGCGATTTGCGCCAAATAAATGCCCCAGATGAAGGTGCTGGTTATAATGTGTGCCTCACTGTTGACCAAGTATTACGTGTTTGGGCGAGTAACCCAGAAGTGCCTGCTACCAATTG
>CALDGT010000934.1 GCA_937942935.1 uncultured Chloroflexota bacterium
ATCCGCAATGGCTTGCTCAAAAATGGGTAACATATCCACACAATGCCAGCCTTCAGATTCGCATAATTCCAGCAAGCGCACCCGACTATCCCCCACCTGTGACCAATATTCTTCATCATAGACATCGGTTAATTTTGCCCGATACGCTTCCTCTTTGGTGGGGATGAGGACAATTAACACCTCCGCACCGATAGACTGCGCGTAATCATGCCCTTGTTGATAATGCGTGATATTCTGTTCCCACCCATACGCCACCGATTCATATAACCGATTATCGGCGGGGGGATAATCCCCACTGGGGATTAAGAGATTGCGCCCATCTATCCGCACTTTTTGGTTATCAATCACAGATGGGGCGGGGGGCGGGTTGAGGATATTATCCAGCATCAATGCGATGACCGAATATTTTTCGAGTCCGACCAATGGGCGGGGTGGGATGGCGGGTGGGGGTGTTTTGAGTTCACCTACTGCCTCATTCATGCGGGCAAGGTCATAATCATCTTGGCTGTCGTTGCTATACATTTGCCAAATGATGAGTTTTGGCTCGTATGGCGTGGCAATTTCGCGCATCATTGCCAACTGAGCGCCTGTGCCTGTCCCCGGTTGCCCCGCGTTGATGATGTGCCAGCCATAATCGGTTTGCAATTTCCAGCCCCAACAATCGGCTTCTTCTACCCAGCAAAAACTGAATGAATCACCGATGATGAGCGCGTCAATTGTCCAGATGGGTTCGGGGGAGCGCAACCCCGCCCGATGCCATTCGACGCCGCGTGTAGTGAAGGTAAAAGACGCATCGCCCCAACGGATGGGGTAATCTGTATAATTTGGCGCGATATAGGCTTGAATATTTTTATCCAGCGTGAAGGGCATCACGGGGATAAGGCGGGTCTCATCCCAAGGGGCGCGTTGAACGGCTTGGATTTCCCGTTGAATTTCGACTGGGAGGACATCAAAAAATGCGCGTACAAAAATTTCGATGAGCAGGAGGGTAAAAATCACACTCCCACTCATCAACAAAATGCGCGTGCGCCAAATGACTAAGCGGCTGGGGGTGGGGCGGGTTTTTTCCTGCGTTTGTTTATCCATATTTTCACACGATAATAAGTGCCAACGATTCCATACGGAAAGACTAGCACGACTAGCACAAAAATCAACCCTGTAATTAATGCCCAGCTATCGCTCAGTTGAATACTCGCCCCACCAATTTCGATAATACGGTCACGGAAGGCGACATCGGCAAGGTGTAAGCCGGTCGCGCCCAAGATGGGACCCGTGAATGTCCCGACACCGCCGATGATGGTCATCAGCAAGGCATCTACGGTGTAATTCACGCCGAATAATTGCGGACTCACGCCTTGTTTATTCAACAAGCCATGTAAAATCCCCGCGATTCCCGCCATCACACTCGCCAAGACAATCGAAAATAATTTGTAGGCGAGGGTGTTATAGCCGATGGCTTTGGCACGTTCTTCGTTCTCGCGGATGGCTTTTAGCACCGCGCCTGTTGGCGAATTGACCAAACGGCGGATGAATAAAAAGGTGAGGATGAAACAGGCGAGCGCGATATAATACAAATTGATACGGCTTTGGATGGAATCTATCCACGGGGGCAAATTTTTAATCGAAAAACCCCCATCGCGTCCTGTGAGCGCCCAATTTTCGACAAAATACCATCCGATTTGTGCGATAGCGAGGGTAAATATCGCAAAATACACCCCGCGCAAACGGAGCGATACAAATCCGATGAATAATCCGAAGGCGACACATAAGCCAATCACCGCGCCAATCCCCAAAAAGAAGGCGAGGTCTATATTTTCGATGCCCGCAAATTGCACCACCACACCCAGCGCATACGCGCCTGTGCCAAAAAATAGCGCATGACCAAACGAAATCACGCCTGTGAATCCGAACATGAGGTTATAACTCATGACGAAAATCGCCAGCGCAAATACCTCGATAAAAATCGCTTGCCACACACCCGATTGTCCGCGCAGGACGAAAGTTTGTCCGCGTGCAGTCGAAAATGGAGACGATTCGGTCAGCCAACCGATGAGGTGGGGCAGGATGATGAGCAATCCAACGATGAGGATATAAATTTTATGTTCCCATAGAATGTCGAGTATCTCGCGGGATGTTGATTTGTGTTGGGTTTTCATCGCCATGATTATCGCTCCTTTCCGAATATCCCGCTTGGGCGCAGGAGTAAAATCACCGTCAATAACAACATCGGCGTGATGCTATACCAAATGGTGTTGTTGATGTCGGGGCGTGTGCCAAAGACTTGGGCGAATGCCCACATAAACCCGACCAAAATGCTGGCGACGGCTGTGCCTTCATAACTGCCCAAACCGCCTAAAACGATTGCCGCGATTGCCGCCAATAAAAACTCGCTCCCCATCGTGAACTTAACACCCAAGAACGGGGTTGCCACAGCACCACCAAAGGCGGCGAGGGCGCAACCGAGTGTGAATATCAGCGTGAAGATGGCGCGGACATTAATCCCT
>CALDGT010000935.1 GCA_937942935.1 uncultured Chloroflexota bacterium
TCCATTGCCCGTGTCAGAGTGTTGTGCTTCATGCACCTCATCCCAAATCAGCAAGGCAATATCCCTGCGATACCGCATCTTGATGTATTGGTCGAGGCGATAACGCGGGTTTTGAATAATCTTCCCATTCTGGACGGTGTTCGGTTCGCGGATTTCACGCCAGAGGGGTGAATGACAATTGGGACACTCGCGCTTCGATGCACCCAAGTATTTGATAAATTCCTCTTTGGTGCGGGTATCTTCTTCACTGTGCAACACCGCGTGGCAATGCGGACAGTGTGGTTTTTCGACGGTGTATACCCGTTCCGTATCTTCACTCGTGCCGATGGGGGGTGTCCCGTCCTTTTTCCAGAGGGCATAGGGATGTTTGCGCCAGACCACCGATTCACGCCACCCACTGCCGAGTTTGGTCATGTCGCGCTTGATGATAGCGATTTTGGGATGACCAAGTTTATGAGGGATGTTCATGAACGCCTTCATATCCTCATGCCGATTCACCTGACGGATGATGCAATTGGGATTGATGGACAAGATTTCGCGCTTCCATTTACTGACCAAATGTGGCGGGCAGACAATCACCACCACCCCGCCCCGCGCGATGTGTTTGCGGAAGGTCGGATGCGCCCCACTGCCGATGACCGATGCCACGGTGCCACCCATCAAAGTTTTCCCGGTCGACATCTGACCGACCAAGAATATCCCGCGACGTTCTTCAAAGCCCTTCAAAATCGCGCCAATAACGTGTTTTTGCGGGGTAAATAGTGGATACCGCTTCTCGCCCTTCACCAATGCGATTCCGTCCAAAATCCGCCCAAATCCCGCGTAATCGAACTCATAGAGGGGTGTGAAACGCGACTTCACAAATTCGATGAGGCGGTCTTTATTCTTGACGATGAAACTGAGTAAATCATCATCCCCTGCCAAATTGACGATGCCCCCCGTCTCGGTCAGCAGGGTGATAGATGCCTTCGGCTTGCTGGTGATGGTCACTTGCTCACTGCCCGAATGGGTGATAACCGCGTCGCTCCGTTCCTCAACATGCTTCACCACAGAACGCATCGCTACCTTGCCGTATGTCTCAGTTTCCATGACAATGCCACTGGTCGCCGCACCTGCCAACACATACGCCATGTGACCCGGACGAGGCGGGACGATGGTCTCTATCCGTTCATCTGTTGGGGGGATAGCAAATAGCGCATTGAATCGGGCGGACAGGTGCGCCCCACGTTCTTGGATGAGTTTCAATCCGAGTTCTGGTGTGACCTCATCTGGGGTGAATGTGAATCGGGCGATGGTCGGCGGGGGTGGCACTTGATACACAGGCTTATCCAACACCGTCAACGGATGCGGGTCGTCTTTGGTCGCCATGATGTGGGCATACAAGGCTTGCGGGTTGCTGTGCTTGCCTTTGATTGCCACCACGATAATCTGGTCATATTCGCCCAAGTGTTTGCCTTCCAGTCCCCATATATCCACACGGGAACTGTGACGGCTGAGGAAGGTTGTTGCGCTCTCGGTGATGTGATGACGATACACCACCCACATCACAATCCCGCCTTGTTGAATCCATTTCCACGCATGACGCAAGTAGCGATATTCTACCCGTTTGGCTT
>CALDGT010000936.1 GCA_937942935.1 uncultured Chloroflexota bacterium
GATACCTGTATTCACATCCCAGATTTTTATCGTTTCATCCAATCCATACGCCGATGTAGCGAGGTGCAGACCATCTGCACGCCAGCCCAACCCGGTTGTCATATCGCCATGTGCGGGGAGAAACTGCGCGGGAATGGGGTGGGTTATATCCCATACCCGACACGTCCGACTACGCGCCCCATATAGCAGATGTAAGCCATGCTCACTCCAATTCACATGCAAATTCCCCGTCACCTCTAGGGTGCGGATAACCTCGCTCGCATTCACATCCCAAATACATATCGTCCCTAGCCCCACAGTCACCATAAATTTATCTGTGGGGTCAAATATCACTTGTGAAACGCGGTGTTGATGTCCGATGAATGTTTTCAGGCGTACCTGCTTTTCGACATCCCATAATTGCACCACAAAATTGGTTGTACCAATCACCAAATAGCGCCCTGTGCTATCCCATGCCAATGTGTTGGCTCGACCATCTGTATCACTAGGCTTTTTGGGGTTCTTGGTGGTGCTGATGAATTGCATATCTTGTTTTTCCACATCCAAAATATAAACCCCATAATCCCACGTCGCCAATGCAACCCGCCGTGAGGTGTTATCCCATACGGCATCAACAATGTGGGAATAGGGGACACGATATTCATCAATGAGTTTACCCATTTTAGCATCCCATAGCTTGGCATAATTATCAGCCGAGCCTGTCATCAACCGCCCCGCCGATTTATCGAATGCGACCACATTCACCTCTTTGGCATGTCCCAAAATCATGCGGATTTGTTCGCCTATATGCGTATCCCAAATGCAAACACGGCTATCTACCCCACCAGAAGCCAGCACCCTGCCCGATTCATCCCATGAGAGCGACTTCACCATGCCCTGATGTCCAGAATAGGTATGGATCAGTTCACCAGTAGGCGCGTCCCATATCCAAATGTTGCCATCATCTGTGCCTGTGGCGATTCGTTTTTTATCGGGGGAATATGCCATGCACCGCACCACTGCTGAATGTTTGAGGATATGCAATAATCCACTCCCTGCACTTTCTAAGGGGGAATTTGGCAGGTTTTCGCCCCATTGCCATGCCGATTTTGCAGATGCCGATGCGTATAAATCGGCAATCCCTACCTTGTGCCGATGCACCCACAGTCGCCCTGTGAGTTGGGTCGGCAATTGGTCGGGATACTCAGCTAAAACATACTCGGATAGGTGCAAGGCGTTTCGCACCAATTGGATGGCTTCATCATCAGGAAATTGGTCATAATGGGCAATCACCGCTTTTATATCCGTTATGGCTAATTGTGCGGATAACCAGTCATAATCGAGTAACTGTTGTGGTGTGGTGGACATATTAATGATTCCTTATTGATTATATTGATTATTCCAATTCACCCATAACAAACGACCATCATAACAACCAATCCCCAATTGCGCCCCATCAGGCGACCACGCGACTTGTATCCCCGCGCCATCGAGCATCAATTGCGCCACGCACCCGCCTGTTTCTATATCCCACACCCGAACACGAGTTGACCCCGTTGCCAAATACTTGCCATTCGGATGCCACGAGACACATCCAATCCATGTATCTAAGCCATCAGACCAATCAAATTGGCGGATGAGCTGGGCAGTTTTGGCATCCCACAAACACAGATGATGATTATCCCCCGCCGATATAAAATACTGCCCTGTTTTATCAAATGACAGACAATAAATTTTTGCGTCACAGTCTAAAATATGGGTATTTTCGCCCGTTTGGGCATCCCAAACACGAATCGTTTTATCGAATGCACCTGTGATAATGGTATCATCATGCCAATTTACACCATAAATTTGGGCTTCATGTCCAATCAGTTGATGAACCACCTCAGCCGTAGCCACATCCCAAATCCGAGCAATATTATCCGCCGAACCCGTGACGAAGCGCGTGCCTGTATCATCCCA
>CALDGT010000937.1 GCA_937942935.1 uncultured Chloroflexota bacterium
GATGAAACTTGCTATGCTGTCGGCATGACGGTTAATGAGTAAAAAGGCGATGTTTCATGAAATTCATTCTTGTACTATCCCTCATGTTGGTGTGCCTGCAAAGTGCCAATGCACAACCGATTATCCCCCGAGACCCTGATGATATTTGGGCAATTCAATGGAGCCCAGATGCCAGTAAATTGGCTGTTGGATACTACAATGGTAGTTTTAAGATATTTGACACTAGCGATATGTTGTTATTATTTGAAAATTCAAGCGAAAATCGCCCCGTTACAAACTTTGAGTGGATCCCATCTGGGACAAAATTGGCTATTGGATATTTTGAAAAGAGTATAGATGTTTGGGATATAGTAAATCTTGAAAAGGTATTATCTATACCTGTTGGAGGCTGGGGGGCGGGGTATTTTACATGGAGTAATAACGAAGATTACCTTTTTGTTGGCACAGGAGGAGCAGATACTTTAGGACTCCGTAAATATAATTTAACTAATGGCGATATTGTTGGTTTCATAAGAGGGGGCATATTCATTGGGTTAACATTTTTAGAAAATAACTCTAATGCAATAGCATTTGGCTATGATAGAATCAATTTTATAAATACCAATGATTTGACGGTAACAGATTATTTTTATACCTCTGACGAATCTCAAGGGCGCAATCGCGGCAGGGTAACGGCTATGAGTTTACCGCCAAACCAAGTGTTCATTGCCGTTGGATACACTGGTTATCAAGTTGACATCTGGGACTTAGAAACAAAGCAAATCATTACAACACTTGATGCAGGTATGCCTTTTGATGATATATATGGTGTAACAGATTTAGCCTTTAATGCGACAGGCACGCGCTTATTTGCGGTGACTTATGAAGGTATAATCCGTTCTTGGGATACCAGCACATGGCAACTCATTGAGCAAACCGATATTGATGGGCTTATACTCAATGCTGATTTTTCGCCAGATGCAACACAACTTGCCTATGGCGATTTAGAGCAAAATTCACAAATTTTCATCCGCGATTTATGCGATTTTGTCGCGCCAGATGTCACGACACTGCTGACTATCATCCCACAAGCCAATATATTCGGCGAAGAAGCGCAAATCTGCCTCACAGAAAACGCCACCTACACCCTCACCGCATCCCTGCCCACCATCACAGGCGATATCACCATTATCGGCAAC
>CALDGT010000938.1 GCA_937942935.1 uncultured Chloroflexota bacterium
TATGGTACACGAGCCAGTCTGGGCAGATTGCGCCACCGATTTCAATTGGCGACCATTCAGGAACACCAAGTTCTGGGTCTGGGTCACACATTTCGAGGTTGATGAGGATTTCTCCATCTTCAGTTTCGATAGTTTCGCCACAGACGGGTTCTTCTGGTGTTTCGGTAACGGGTGGTGTCGGGGTTGGGGTTTCATCTTCGGTCTTGAAGCAACCTTCGTTGGTGTCGAATGACACGAGGGTTTCGCCGTTGATAAAGACGCTCAACGTGACTTTGCTAGAGATAGAGGTCACAGAGGTGACATCGAATGGCATATCGCCAACAATACCATCTGCCAAGACATTGCCTTCGTTATCCACAATTTGGTATGTGGCAACGGTGAACATTGGCTCGCCACCCGCGTTCAAGATTTGTCCAGCATAGACACCGTTGGTGCCAAGGCAGGTCAGACGTGGGACATAAACAGGTGGTTTGTAGCAGTTGAGGTCAGTCGCTTCGGCAGTGACAGAGCCTTCGTTGCCAACTGTGACAATGAGTGTCAATTTACCATATTCGCCAACCAGTGGTCCAATGTTGGTGGGCAATGTAGCCACGGTGCCAGATACAACTGGGGTGCCGTTTTCGTCCACAACACTATAGGTCGGGTAAGAGCTGGTAACAGGGGTACCGCCAGTGTTGTTCACTTCAAAGTAGAAGGTACCATTTTCTACTTCATCACAATAGCCAGTGGGTTCATAGACGGGTGGTTCATAGCAATTTTCATTGGTGGTTGTCGCCACTTCCATACCTTCGACATTGGTATAGAGGGTGATTGTCACCGAGCTAAATGGACCAGTCACAGAACTGCTGAATGGTGCAGATGAATAACCTTCATCCAATGTATCGCCATTTTGGTCAAAGACGCGGTAGTATGGTGTATAGCTGATACCTGGGATGGGTTCTCCACCGGTGTTGATGAAGCCATAGTTGAATGTTCCATTGGTTTCAGAACAGACAATTTCTGGGACATAAACGGGTGCTTCAAAGCAGTTTTCGTTGGTTGCGCTAACAGGTTCGACATCTTCGCTACTCACCGAGACACCGACATATTGGAATTCACCAGTGTATGTCTTTGTGAATGGCAATTGGGCGTTTTCAATCAAATCTGCGCCTGTGCCACCACCATTGATGACCGCGAAGTCAACCAAGATGGTAATACTGCTCAAGACGGGTTCGCCACCTTGATTCACCACAGTTACCGTAAATTCACCGTTGGTGTCTGTACATTCCACTGCTGGAACATAGACAGGCGGGTTATAGCAGGTGGTGAGTGGTTCTGCTTGGGCGCTAATATAGCCTTCGGTTGTCTTGATGGTCAGTGTCACACTGCTGTAACGACCAATGATGCTGGATGGCAATTGGCTGATGACACCAGAGGTCACTGCTGGGGTTGGATTACCGACCACTTCAATTTCAAAGGTTGGTTCTTCACCATTGATTGGCGAGCCACTGACCAATTGAATATCGAACAAGAACAGACCATTTGCGTCACCGCAGACGGCGGTTGGTGTCCAGACGGGTGGTTCATAGCAGTCAATGGTAATGGGCGCTTCAACTGTGATGATGCCTTCGGTGGTGGTCACGGTCATGGTCAAGCCATTTTCGTATGTACCGATGATGGGCATATTGCCAGCTAATTCGCTCATAGTGCCAGTGAGGGTTGTGAAGCCATCGCCAGTGATTTCAAATGTTGGTTCAACACCGTCAACGGATGCGCCACCGCCTGTTTGTGACAGGGCGAAGTAGAAGATACCGTTACCTTCTTCGGTGCAATAGCCAACAGGTGTATATTCTGGTTGACGGTAACATTCGCTATTGTCTGCACTCACAACGGTTTCACCGTAAGTCACAGTCACGCTCACGTTCCCATAACGTCCTGCGGGCAAAGTTTCATTGAATGGCAATTGGGCGTTATCGAATTCCACAACACCTTGTGATTCACCATCAATGAAGATTTCATAGGTGGGTTTGGTTTCGACAATCACACCACCCTTGTTGGTGATGGAGACGATGAACACACCGTTTTCTTCGGCGCAATAGACATTGGCTTCAAATTCTGGTTCCTTGAAGCAGTCATCAGTGGTGGTTACTTCAACATCTTCGATACCGCCTGTGCCACCGGTCAAGCTGATGGTGAGGGGTTCGTTTTCGCTCACAACACTGAGTGGTGCAAATGGAATGGTGACATCGCCAGAGGCAACTTCGGCACCTGTAGAGTCGGTAATGACATAGGTTGGGAGTGTCACACCATCAATGAGGCTACCGCCAACATTCGTAATAGTGAAGTTGAATCCACCATTTTGGTCGGCACAGACACCAGCCACTTGGAATTTAGGCGCTTGGTAACAGCTAATACCATCAGCTTGTTCGCCAATTGAGCCTTCTTCGGTGCTGAGAGTCATCGTCAATGTGGTATATGTACCAGTCAGGGTGACAGGTAATTGTGTGACATCACCGCTCAAAACTTCATTATTGTCTTGGTCAACAATGACGAAGGTTGCAGGTGTGGTGATGGGTTGACCACCGATATTGCTGGCGGCAAAGTAGTAAGAACCATTGCTACCTTCAGAGCAGTAAGCAATAGCAAGGTATTCTGGGGCATAGTAGCAATTATCATTCGTGTCACTTGCGACTAAGGTCATACCGCCCATGAACACATTTACCGTCACAGAGGTTTGACCTGTGAAGGTATTGCTATATCCGCCGAATGTGTAGGGTGTGCGTTCAACTAAGATGCTGTTGTTCGCGCCAAGCACTTCATAGGTGATAGCAAACGCATCGCCGGGGAGTGGCAAGTAACCGTTGTCAGAAATTTCGACAACAAATGACCCG
>CALDGT010000939.1 GCA_937942935.1 uncultured Chloroflexota bacterium
GCCAAAAGCGGTCTATCCGCCGAACAATATCACGTTCTTGGGCGAGGGGTGTCACGGGGTCGTTGACCGCTAATAAATAATCGAGTAAATCATCGCGCTCAAATTGGCTGGTCACATAAAACAGGCTCGTGCCTTCTAAGCGTTGCATGGGCGCAAAAGGTGGGTCGGCTTTAATCGTATCTAAATTCAATGCGACACGCACCGTATTGGGCGCGGAATAAATAAATGTCACCCGATTACCATTGACCCAAGGCCAATAAATACGTTCACGTAATAGGGTATCTACTAAATTTTGACGTTGGTCAGCAGGAAGGGCTAGTGCATCGTTTAGGAATGCCTCGAAAGTCGTCCAGTTGGGCATTATTATTTCTCCTCGTTGATGATATAGGCATATTATAGCATTTTTTAATCATGACTTGCCACAATGCCTAAGCAATTGCATAATAGCAGGTGATTATTGACGATTATCAAAGGATTATTGTGTGATACAACGTTATCATTCATTTGTTGTCATCAGTTGGCTTATCGGCATCCTGTTACTTGTGGGATGTTCTAGTGGAACAGCCACACCACCACCTATTACCAGACCAGCAGAAACCGCTTCGGCGCAAGGACTTGTGCCATCATTACCCCTCAACCAAAATGGTGTGCCAATTGTGGCGCGGGTGAATGGCACAGACATCACCCAAACCGAATTTGACCGCGCACTAGCCCGCAGTTCTGCACTTGGTGCAACCACCAGTTATGATGCGTTTGCAGAATTAGTGCTGAACACCCTCATTGAACAAGCCCTCATCAACCAAGCGGCAACTGAGATGGGAATTGCAGTCACAGAAGAAGAAATATCCGCCGAAATCGCAGAACTCCGCGCCTTAGTCCCAGATGATGCGGCATGGAGCGCATGGCTGACAGAAAATCAATTTGAAAATGAAGCGGAATATCGGCTCATCACCCGTGATAGCCTCATCACCCAAAAAGTGCAAGCACAAATTATTCAACCGACAGAAGGCAGTATTACCGAAATTCATGCCCGTCATATTTTGGTAGAAGAAGAAAGCCTCGCACAATCATTATCAACCCTCCTGAAAACGGGCGATGCCGAATTTGGTCAGATGGCGGCGGAATATTCCAAAGATGTGACCACCCGTGAACAAGGTGGTGATTTGGGATGGTTCACGGCGGAGGTGCTTATTGTGCCACAACTGGCAGAATTTGCTCTATCATTACCAGTCAATACAGTCAGTGACCCCTTTTTGACAGAATTGGGGTATCATATCGTAGAGGTACTCGAAACACGCACCCGCGCCACATCGGATAGCGAGAGCGTGCAAGATAGCCAAAACCAATTTGAGAGCTGGCTCAATAGCCAATATCAAAATGCCACCATTGAACGCTTTTTGAACTGAGTAGTGAGGATTTATTACCCATGAAAAAATCACAAGCACGCCTCTATAATCTATTGAGTATCGTATTTTTATTGCTCACCCTCGGTTGGGGGACATTTGTCGCTATCAGACTGATTTCGGGATAATCACCTTATGAAAAATTCGAGCGCCACCGGTCTATATAATTTTCTAAGTTTGCTATTTTTTCTGTTGACCATCATCACGGTTGTGGTGGTGGTTATCATGATGCTTCAACCTGTGCAAGAAGAAGTGTTAGATGTAGCATCACTCCCAACACCGATTATCTTGCCAACCGAAACCGAAACACCTACTATCACACCCACATTCACACCTGCAACCCCCATCGCAGAAGTGGCGGGGACGGTGTTGGTTTATGAATTGCCCGATTTTTCGACAACTGTTGTTGGCGAATTTGAGCAAGGCACAACACTCGAAATTATTGGGGTGACAGTGAATGGTGATTGGTATCAGGTCAGATTACCCGATGGTGGGGATGGTTGGATTCAATCATCGCCAACAACAGCCCGTTTTTCTGGCGATAGAGCCGCCTTACAAATTGTCGGGACACCGACCTTTACACCGACATTCACAGAAACACCAACGGCGACCTATACACCATCGCTCACACCGACCATCACCAACACACCCGGTCCAACCGATACCCCTAGCATGACCCCAACACCATCGGTCAGCCCAACACCACAACCTACAGAAACACCAACAGGTCCGACACCAACCCTAGAACCCACCTTGTCGCCTTATTTATTCGCATTGCGAAGCGAAATTGAATTTCTCCCCAACGCGAATGCGGCAGGATGTGCATGGACGGGCATGAATGGCAGTGTATTACAACAAGATGGGCAACCTGTGACCGAACAATATCGGATTCGTGTTTTTAGCGATACAGGCGATTTTGAGAGCATCGTCAACACAGGCTCAAATACCACCTTTGGCGATTTATCGGGGTGGGAAGTGCCAGTTGCTAATGTCCTTAGCACACGGACATATTTCGTCCGCGTAGAATCTGTCGGCGGGACACCCATTTCAGATAATATCCGTGTGACCTTCCCCGGTGATTGTGCCAAAAATCGCGCCGTTGTCCGTTTTATCCAAACCAGAGACCGTTAAATTATGGGTGATGATGACAACCTCACGGGGAATATCCGCCGTGTTGGGCGCAAAGACCGCAAACAACAACTCGATAAACCCGCCTCGCTCTTTCCAATAGAAGGAGATGAGGCGGATACGGATACACGTCCAACACAAGGCTTGGTAGAAGATACTCAAATCACCATACCAGAAATGCCTACCGAGCCGTTATTACTGGATTTTGATGCCGATTTGCCCGATTTAGCACGTTTGGCAGATGAAGTCTTTGCAGTGGATGAAACACAAAAAAATCCCCTGCCTATGGCGGATATACCCACCCCAAAACAGGTCTCATCACCCTTCCCCAAAGTCACTTCATCAGTGGATACATCGCAACGCTATCCCCCGTTATCTTTTTCGACTCCCAAAGAAGAACCTTCAGCACCACCGCCAAAACCACACCCTGTACCCCTCCCAACAGGGCGAAAATATCGGTTTGGATATGGCAAATGGTATCATGACATCATCGCCCTGATTTTTATGATAGGGACAATCGGTTTGGCAGTGGCAATTGTGACCATCTGGAGAGACCCTTGGTCGCCGATTAATCCGTTACCCCCTGCAACCACCTTCATCGAAGTCTCTTGGACGCCCGATTTAGACGCATTAGCGCGATATTATGCCGACCAAACGGCGACATTCCAAGCACCCAATCCATCAAATATCACACCATCCGCATCAAATGGAGTGACGATTCCGCAACAAAACATGACCCCGATTGTCATTCAACCCCTAGATACCCCAACAGGGGATAAGCCCTTCACCATCAGTAATTCTGGTGTGTTATACATCCCCAATTCTAATGGGCGCGATTGTAATTGGTCGAGCATCGCGGGGACAGTAACAGGCTTATCGAATGAGCCATTAGATGGGTACGCGGTGCAGATTGTGGATATAGAAGACCCCACACGATTGAATGTCGTGGTGAATAGTGGCTCATCGCTCAATTTGGGCGCAGGTGGGTTTGAATTGGCACTGGGTAGTACCCCGCGTATACGGAGTTATCGCGTGCAATTATTCGATAGTGCCAATAATGCCGTATCTGAACCATTTCAAATTTTCACCCGCGAGGAATGTGACCAAAATGTGGCGGTGGTGAATTTTGTGCAGGTGCGTTAGTTGTTATTCATCACCACCTATAATCTCTTGGGTAACACAATCCTCATCCCCGCATTGAATATTCTCGGTGAATAGCATCGCATCATTGGCATTAAAAATCGAATTGCCTTCGGTTGCCACATTATTGGTAAACTCGCTATTGGCGATGGTCAACTGTGTGACAGGGTTATATGGGTGTTCAGTTACACCTGTATTGACAATTGCGCCACCACGAATCGCAGAATTATCAGTAAATAGGCTATCACTCACAAACATTTCCCCCATATTACAAATTGCACCTCCGAATTGATTTGCTATATTAGCATCGAAAGTGCTATCCAAAACTGTCACATATCCAAATGCTTGATTCACAATAACACCACAAGTCTCAGCAGAGTTATCTGCAAAAATGCTATTGGCTACTATAAGATGGTGAGAATTGTGAATCACACCGCCACTATTTTGTGCGGAGTTGTTGATGAAAGTGCTATCTGTGATAATCATCCTGTTACCATTTATAATTGGGCTATTTGTGTGATTATGTGCGTGATTATTAGAGAAAGTAATCTCAGAAACAATCATATCGCCATAATTGTAAAGCACCATCTGATAATTAGTTAAACCAGTATAGTTTTCGATTATGTGATTATTAAATATACTATTTCTAATCGTTGCCCTGCCTTCGTTATAAATAGTGGCAAACAAGGGGAAATCTGTGAATGTACTATTGTTAATGTTCAAATTACCTTCATATATATTCTGAATCATCATATTTGCAGTATTATCTGAGAACGTACTGTTAGAGATAATCAAGTTACCACTATTGACAATGATTGTGGGACCAAGCGTATTTTCTCTAAAAATGACATTACGAATATGAAGAGTAGCATCATAATTGTTTATTAATCCATTATAATTGCTATAATTTGAATCATTAGCATGCCCACCGTTTTGAAAGATTAAATCGTTTAATACAAATGATATACCCCTAACTGATACTTCAAAAAAGTGCGTTTTTCCCCCACCATCAAATATAATTTTGTTGTCACCATCAATCGTCACATTACCCCCAATAGTCAATGGTTCCGTGAATACGATTGTCCCACTACATATAAAGGTAATCGGCTCATGCGTAACATTCGCAACATAAATTGCCTCAAATAAAGTGCCAGCACCCTTAAAATTTTGGCAATCACTAACAACAGTTGTTGCAGGAGTTTCTTGTGGACATCCATCGGCATTATTGGATGTATTTCCGCCATCATTGATGATTGTCAGCCATCCTTCGCAGGTATTATTTTCATAATGACTATTTTGGCTTGATACCTGACCCCAATAATTATGAATCGCACCACTGAGTGGTGCAGAATTATCCACAAAAACGCTATTCATAATAAGGACGTGACCAGAATTGTTAATTGCACCACCATAATCAGACGCGAAATTGCCTATAAATGTACTATTTGTGATAATGAGATTATTACTGTTTGAAATTGCCCCACCATACCAACCTGAATTATTGATGAAGGTACTATTATTCACGGTGAGAGTGCCATAGCCATTAACAAAAGTGGTACGCCCATTTTGTAGAGTCAATCCATCCAATACCAATGATGAATTAACAAATACTTCATTTGGACGCGGAAAGTCTGGGTCTGGATAACTTTGACCAACTACAAAAAAACCAGCTTCGCCACCGCCATCAAAAATGACATCACCACCACCAATAATACTGACATCACCTTGAATATATAAACCATGAGTAAACATAATCGTCCCACTACAGGCGAAGGTAACAGGCATCCCTGTCAGTTTGGCGATATTGACTGCTTGCGAGATTGTGCCGATTCCCTCAAAATGGTCGCAATCGGTAACTATAGTTTGCAAAATAACCTCATTAGGCGGACATCCTTCGGCATTGTCCGCAATATTGCCACCCATATCTGTAAACACACCATACCCACCGCAGATATTATTTTCATATTGCGTGTTTTCACTGATGACAATCCCATCACTGAAAATGGCACTTTGACCATCGGTTGCCACATTATCCGAAAAAACGCTGTTTTTAACGGTGATGGTGTTACTAGCGTGATAAATTGCACCGCCATGTTGCGCCGAATTACCTTCAAAGGTACTATCTGTGATATCGAGTGTTCCAAATCCAGAATGAGAAATTGCGCCACCATTTTTTGTGGCTGAATTATTAGTAAAGGTACTGTTTGCAATGGTCACAAAACCAGCCCTAGAAATTGCACCACCATCCTCCGTTGCAGTATTACCAATAAACACACTATCACTAATGGTCAAATCACCACCAATAATTGCACCGCCAATTTCGGCTGAATTATTGGTAAAGGTGCTGTTGTGAATCGTCACATTAGCGCCATAATAATGGTCATTGCTATCAATTGCACCACCACGATTATCATTAAATGTGCTATCAATGATGGTCATTGCACCACCATTTCGAATTACAGCAATCTCCTCTGAATGACCCGAAAATGTGCTATTGCGAATCGTGAGGGTACCAGAGTTAGAAATTACATAAGTTTCATTGGGATAATCGTCTACTCTTGAGTTATTCAGGAAGATACAATTACTAATAATGAGTTCTGCCTGCCTAGTATTTGTAATAGGACTACTACGACCATATGAATTCACGCCATTCTGCAATGTAAACCCATCTAGGGTGAGTGATACACCTTCTGTTTCTACAAAGAAAAAACTGCTTTGCCCATCACCATCAAAGATAATATCGCTACCGCCCAGAATAATCACATCCGATTCGATAACCAATACCTCTGAAAAAATAATCGTCCCTGTGCAATCAAATCGAATAATGCCACCGTATGTATTGATATTATGTACAGTTTGTTGCAAAGAGGCAAAATCGCAGGTTACTATGACTTCATCAACGGCGTAAGCTGGTCTGAACAAGGCGAGCGTGATTACAAAACCTATCAAGAGGGTGATTATTGGGATTTTGTGGTGCATCTGGCACATCCTTTGTATGGTGAATATACCGATGATAGCACCCGATAAATTATCTTACCCCTACGCACACCCTACGGGTGATATGCGCTTACCCCTTACGTCGTTTGGCAGGCTCATCCTCATCGTTCCCTAGCAATTCATCGAGGCTCATGCGCTCTAGGCGTGTGCGTGCCAACATCGCTCGCATATCGTCACTAATTTCACCATCCGAGCCGATAACTTCACCTAAGCTAGAATTTTTGCCCGATTGCCATTCAAATCGGTGTTCCGCGAGGGGTAAGTTATCTCCTAGCACACGCAATGTCCATATCCCGCTTTTATCTGATGTCTGGTCAATCGGCATACGGGCGGGGGGCATAATCAAATTTTCACCAACCGAAAGCGAATAATCGCGCTCATAAAAAAAGACCATTTCACCCATTTCGTCACGGACTTCAAAGCGTAGCCGTCCGCGTGCAGGATGCTTGACACGTAAATTCACAAATGGTTGAAGGGCATCGGCAGTCTCGTCTACACGCCATGTCCGATGCACAACTGTTTCATCTCCATCATACGCGACCATACCAATATCTATTGGCAAAACCGATGCGGTTTGTGGATTGATGCCAACGGCGCGGGCGGCAACCAGCGCATGGTCTTGCGCCACATCTTCAATCGGTTGCATGGGTGGTGGGGCGGGCATAACAACGGGGCGTGGTGGCTTTCCGACTTCAACACGGCGTGATGAATCATACCGCCTGCGGTCACGATTAGGTTGTGATTGAGAATCATTCATCAACTGATTTGTCCCACGCACAGCCCCTATCACCATAAATGCGAATATTGCGAATATGATTAACGGAAAAAATCCGCCTCGCGCAAAATTCATCATGAAAAAGAGGAAGAAAAATCCCCAAAAGAATCGTGATCCGCCTCCACGTCCACCACGTCCATCCCACCAAAAGAACCACATAGGGCTACCTCACACTCCCCTTTTTATCAGATTGTTGACGGATGAGGTCTTCTAAACTCAATGGGACATTCAAATCTTCTGTCCGCAAGCGTTTTTCGGCGCGTTCAATTTCGCCATCAGATGCGGTGACATAATGTTCTTTACCACCCTTGCCACCTAATCGGCGACGGCGTTCTTCTTGGGATAATGTGAGGTTAAAATCGTGAACCCCCATCAATGTGCCATCTACATACACGCGCAAATCCCAATCACCCATGCCCGCAATTTGTGAATTACCGAGCAAAGGCAAATGATTTTCGGCGAGGATATTCATATCACCATCGCGCAAAAAGACGCGCATTTCGTGAATATACTGGTCTTTTCCGCTATGGTCTGTGATTTCGTAACGGATGGTCACTTGTCGGTCTGCCATACTCGGCGGGACTTGAAGTGTGATAAATGGGCGCACCGCATCATCATCTTTCGAGACCAACCGCGCACGGCGCATCGAAATGCCTTCATCACTGGTTTGGGTAGCTATCATCCCCACATCTAACATGCGAATCGGCAGTGGGCGATATTGTGGGCGATTTTTTGCCCGCGCTTCTGCCTCTTGTGCTTGTGGGCTTTGACCAGCACGACTGCGTGCCACCCGTTCTCCTAGTGTCTGAATCGCTTTTTGCGAATCGGGCAATTCAAACCATGTCCCGACAAATGCCACACCTAACGCCCCAATGAGCAGAATTGCCGTCAATGGGTTGATATTCGGAGAAACCAATGCAAACACAGTGAGCAACCCTAGCCCACCCAACCACGCATAATTTTGTTTACGAGCCTTAAAGCGAATCATGATTACGCCTTATCTTATAGTTGATATATCTTCCCTCTATTGTAACCTATCTACGTAAAAATTTGCTTAAATGTCTCATGATTGCTCATTACATACTTTTGTGATAATATAAATTTTTAAACAAGATCAATGGAATTATCACACATGAAAAATGCCCCATTAGAATCTGTCCTCAAAAAACA
>CALDGT010000940.1 GCA_937942935.1 uncultured Chloroflexota bacterium
AAGCCATTGCGATGGAAATGTGCCTCGCAGACCGTCGCTTATCTGCCGACGAAGCAAAACATTATGGATTGGTCAATGCTGTTTACCCTGTAGAAGTCTATTTGAATGAAGCGATTAAATTGGCGCAAAAAGTCGCTTCGATGTCCCAAGTAACTGCCCGCCTCACCAAAGATGCTGTGAATAAAGCCTTTGAATTGAGCCTGACCGAAGGCTTGAATTATGAAAAGCGCAATTTCTATTTGTTATTTGGCACAGAAGACCGCACAGAAGGCATGAGTGCCTTTGTCGAAAAGCGTAAGCCCGTTTGGAAAAATAAATAATTTTCATCGAACTCATTTATCCATTAAAAAGGCGCTAGATTGCGCCTTTTTTGTTTCTATCTCATTCGTCATTATTACATTTTATTGTGCAATAATTCACAAAGATTAAAGTTTTGTTAAATATATCCAATCTTAATTGTGTAATTTGCATAATTGGTGTATAGTGAATGTATAGTGAATAAACAAGTTCAATTGAAGGATGAAATAAACATGTTTAATAATGAATATATTGCCAAAAAGATGTTTGAAGACCGTCAACGCGAATTACGTGGTAATAACCGCAATAATACTATTGTTGAAGTGGTCACTGAATATGCAGAAGAACACCGCGAAGAACGCCGTAATGAACGCCGTGAACATCGCGGGTAATTCTAAAAACTAGCAATCTCCTCCATTTTGCAAGTTTCACAAATCAAGCACCCCTTATGGGGTGTTTTGATTTTGGATATAATATAAGCATGAATATTTTATACACCTATCAACTCAATGGAAATTTAGCTTATTTACCCCGTTTATTCACACATATCCAAGCTATCAGCGCCCAAATGACCACAAAACCGCTTTTATTGGATTTAGGTGCGTCTTGTCATTCATCGGCATGGCATTGTGAGGCAACAGAAGGGCGTTCTATGCTGATTGCATTAGACGCGATGGGCTATCATGGGGCAAATGTAGCAGAATTTCTCACACCGACCAGCTACCTCAAACTGAAAGACCAAGTTTCGCTGGCGCTGGTAGATGAAAACTCGCCCCAAATGGTGATGAATACAGCACTAGCCATTGCACCTATGCAAATGACCAATAGCCCTCTCAAAATTTGCCTCTCACCGAGTGATATAACTGGGTGGCGCGATGGTTGGTTGCATTTGGGCAAAATTGACAGTGAGGAATTAGGAATTGTGCAACTTGACGGGGAGACGATTCATCATCGCATCGAAAAAATCCCCGCCAACACATCACCTAATCCCACTATTAGCGGGGTGATTGATTTTGTGCTGGCAGAAGCGGATTTTTATCGTAAAAAAAATAGGTGATTATGGCACAGTGATGGTTATCACG
>CALDGT010000941.1 GCA_937942935.1 uncultured Chloroflexota bacterium
TTGTGATTGAAGATGAGACGATTATTGTCGCAGAAGCCAGAGAAGCAGGCGAGATTGGCTTCCGTGAAGAAATTCTCATTAGCCAACGCCCTGTATTAATCAGCCTGCCAGAACGAGGGCGCTTCCGTTTTGAGGTTGGGACAATTATCTCGCCAGAATATCTGGCGTTATTGTTGGGATTGGTGGTCTATACATCGGCATTCATCGGCGAAATTGTGCGGGCGGGGATTCAGGCTGTGTCGTATGGTCAGACAGAGGCGGCGCGTGCGATTGGATTGTCTTCATCCCAAACATTGCGCTTGGTGGTGATGCCACAAGCCTTGCGCCTCATCATCCCGCCATTGAGCAATCAATATCTGAATTTATCTAAAAATAGCAGTCTGGCGATTGCTGTCGCCTTTGCCGATACGTATCAGGTTGGTTTGACGATGATGAATCAGTCGGGGCAATCGGTGACAGGCTTCACGATGATTTTAGTCACTTATTTAAGCATGAGTTTGGCTGTTTCGGCGGTGATGAACATCATCAATAGCCGATTCCAACTCAAAACCCGCTAATCGGAGGGCATGATGAGCGATACTCAGAGACCCAAGACGATTGTTTATAACGATGACATCAAACCCAGACCAGCCCCGCGCCATCAGGTTGGGGCAGTTGCATGGTTACGGGCTAATTTGTTTCGGACATGGCTCGACATTTTTCTCACGGTTACAGGGATTAGCCTTGTCGTCCTCGTCACCATCTCGTTTGTGACATGGGCGGTGAGTTCTGCCAATTGGTGGGCAATTTCGTTCAATTTTCGCCAATTCATGCTCGGACGATATGAGGCAGATTATGAATGGCGGATTGTGATTGTGGCAATTGTCACCGTCTTTTGTTGTGGGATGGTGGTGGCGACATGGATTCGCAAAATTTCGCGCTTGGCATTTTTTACGGTGATTATTTCTCTCGTTTTGTTATTCATCGTGCCATCGCTGGCGATTGCTGTTATCCCCATGCCTCAGACGTATGTGTCTGCGAGTGCTAACCCGATTATTATCGGCACTGCTGTCGAACTTCCGCCATCCGACATCGGATTTATTGGCAAGGGTGGCGAAGAAATCACCGCCCAAAAGGTGAGCGATGCCCTAAAAGATGATAAAGCGTTATCAGAATTGGCGGGCTTTATGCGTTCACCCACCAATTTGATGCGTACCGCCGCCGCTAATCGGTTGACCGTCATTGCACGAGAAGCCGAATTGCGCGACCAATTAACCCGTGATGCCGAAAGTAATATCCCGATTTTTACCGATAATCAACGCGCTCAACGCCAATCGGAACTCGATAAAATCATATTAGAACCCCCGATAATAGAAACTTTTGGGCTTGGGCAAGTGCCTGTTACCATCGAAATTATCCATAGCGAGACGATGGAAAATGTGGGCGAAGCCGTTGTGCTGGCATCTGTAGAAGATATAGCACGCTTCACTTTGCCCGCAGATGGTTGGTATATTTTGCGCCTCACAGTCGCAAATGAAGATGTGGGTGTGGCGATGGTATCGCTCGGTGGGATATATCCGATTATCCGTAGCACATCGCTCGCCAGTAGCGAAGAAGGCACAGCCACCAGTGGGTTTGCCAGCACTTATATCCGCATGACCGATAATTTTCAGGTGGATGCGACTGCGCCACTTGTGAACGGGACAGAAATCCCGTTTTATAACATTGGGGTGAATCAATATCGCGGTAATCGCGGATTCGATACCTACCTGCGCTTGTACCTTGCGCCATTTTTGCAAAAAATTAGCATTGGCGCGGGTGTTTTGTTGTTGGCAGGTGTGGCGGGGTATTGGTTTATCGGATTTTTGAGACAAGCGGCATCCAAAAAGACGGCGAATCGCCTAACGATGTATGCCATGATTCATTTGCCCCTATTCATTTGGGTGATGGCGGCAGGCTTGACCATCCCCGAAATTTTTAACCTGACAGGGGTATTATCGGCGGTGGCATTCATCATCTTTATGTACTATTTGGGCAACCATTTGGGGCGGAGTTTGCTCACAATGGAGGTATTGCTCATCGTCACGATTGGGATTGTCTTTTTGCCACAGGCGATATTCATCAAGAGTTATGGATTTGGGTTATTGCCATTGCTCAATTTATTCATCATCATCCCCGCGACAATCGCCTTATTTGCGGGGTCGGTAACATATGGTGTGGGCGATGTGAGTAGCACACGGCGTAATTTCATCATCTCTGGGGCGGTGTTGATGTTTTTCATCATCGTGCCAAAAGTATTGCTCGTCACCCAAATTTTGCCCCTCGATGCCGATTATTCGGCGTGGTTTTTAGCCGCCAGCGACCAACGCCGATGGGGTGGGCTGTTGTTGACGATGATATTAACCATTTTTGGCATTATTGTCGCCTTCCCGATTGGTGTGGGATTGGCGATTGGCAGGCGGAGCAAACTCCCCCTCATCAAATATGGTTGTACATTGTATATCGAATTGGTGCGCGGGTCTCCATTTGTGACGGTGCTATTCATGATGCAACTGATGATTCCCCTCATCAACCCCGATTTCACCCAAATTCCGGGGACAATTCGCGCATTGATAGCCGTCATCATCTTTAGCGCCGCTTATTTGGCAGAAAATGTGCGCGGGGGGTTGCAATCGCTCCCACCCGGTCAAACCGAAGCCGCCAATGCGTTGGGATTAGCTCCATGGCAAACCACCTTGCTCATCACCTTGCCCCAAGCCTTACGCGCCGTTATCCCCGCGCTGGTGGGGCAATTTATCGCGCTATTCAAAGATACATCATTGGTTGCGATTGTTGGGCTAACTGACCTGACGGGTTTTGTCAATATTATGACGGTGCAAGCCGAGTTCATCGGCACACGCGCCGAAGGTCTGATGTTTATCACGTTAATTTATTTTGTCTTTAGTTATGTAATGGCGTATATCAGCCGTTTGCTCGAAGCGAGTGGTTCTGGTAGTACCCGCCGTGTGAAATGAGGATGTGTTATGAGCCAAGAAGATGTCAAAAATCCGCCCGTCCCGCATGTCATCGGAAAGCCGATGATTACTTGCCGTCAAGTGAATAAATGGTTTGGCGAATTTCATGCCCTCAAAGATATTAATATGGAAGTCGGAGAGCGTGAGGTGGTGGTGGTGATTGGACCCTCTGGGTCTGGAAAATCTACCCTCATTCGGTGTATTAATCGGCTAGAAGAACACCAAGAGGGGCAAATTATCGTGGATGGTATTGAATTGACCAACGATATTGCCAAAATTGGCGCTATCCGCAAAGAGACAGGCATGGTGTTTCAGTCCTTTAATTTGTTTCCACATCTCACGGTGATGGAAAATATCACGCTCGCGCAACGGTATGTGCGCCGTCGCCCACGCCACGAGGCAGAAAAAATCGCGCTCCAATTATTGAGCCGTGTTGGAATCCCAGAACAAGCGAATAAATATCCCGGTCAATTATCGGGTGGGCAACAACAACGGGTGGCGATTGCCCGCGCATTGGCGATGAACCCCAAAATTATGCTTTTCGATGAACCGACCAGCGCACTCGACCCCGAAATGGTGAAAGAAGTGTTGGATGTTATGAAAGAATTGGCGCGGGGTGGGATGACGATGATTGTCGTCACACACGAGATGGGATTTGCGCGAGAAGTGGCAGACCGTGTTATTTTTATGGATAGTGGGCGGATTGTGGAAGTTGGCACACCCGAACATTTCTTTGTAGACCCGCAACATGACCGCACAAAATTGTTTTTATCCCAAATTTTGTGATGGAAGAATCCCAAGTTGAGGGGTAGTGGGGGGACATACGCGATGCTAGTCCTCCCTACGATTGGACTAGGCTTTGGGGTGATTGTAGGGCGGGGGGACATATGCGATGCTAGTCCCCCTACGATTGGACTAGGCTTTAGGGTGATTGTAGGGTGGGGGGACATACGCGATGCTAGTCCCCCCCTACGATTGGATTGGGCTTTAGGGTGATTGTAGGGCGGGTACTAGGGCAGGATGCCCGTATGTCCCGCCGTTTTGAACCCAATTTAATGCGGGTTAAAAATAGGTATAATAACCCTCACATAAACAATTTACACATCCGACATGACCTCTCATCAGCATAGGAAAATAGAATTAATTTCCCCGTGACTTTTTGGTTAATAACCCTATCGGTTTTGCGTTAACCCCTCTCGTAGATTCCCCGCCATACATCACCTAATATAGGCGAAGATTATCTAAAACCATATAAGGATGAGATGAATGACTATGTTACGGATGTTGATGGTGATTGCGATGCTATTGGTCGGGGCGGTGAGCCTTGCCCAAGAAGAAACCACCACTTGCGAAGCTGACTTTGTTGCGATTCAAGATGCTACAGGGACAATTTGTGTCCCCGCTACGGTGGAGCGTGTGGTGGCATTAGAATGGTCGTATGTCGAAGATATTTTGGCGCTCGGTGTTCAACCGGTGGGTGTGGCAGATATTGAAGGTTATCATAATTGGGTGAAAATTCCGGTTGAATTGGCAGATGATGTATTAGATGTTGGCACACGTCAAGCGCCCAATTTGGAATTGATTGCACAATTAGAACCCGATTTAATCATCACCGCCCAATTTCGTTCTGCCGAAAATTATGATGAACTGACTGCGATTGCGCCTGTGCTGGCATTCAATCCATATCCCGCAGAAGGCTCGCATTATGATGAAATGGTGACAACCTTTAACGCCATCGCCACCGCATTGGGACGCGAAACCGAAGCGGAAACTGTTTTGAGCGCCATGACCGATTATTTTTCCACCGCCGCCAGCGCACTCGATGAGGCAGGGCTTGGCGGAGAAGAATTTATTTTGTCGCAAGGATTTATCCAAAGTGAAGCGGCAACATTCCGCTTGTTCACCGATAATGCGATGGCTGTCGAAATTTTGACCCAACTTGGCTTAGAAAATGCGTGGGATGATGTCCCCGGTCAATATGGGTTTAGCACCATCGGCATTGAAGGCTTTGCGACAGTGGGCGATGTGAATTTCTTGTTCGTCGCCCAAGAAGATGACCGCAATTTCTTTTATGAATCGGCATTATGGGGTAGTTTGCCATTTGTCCAAAATAATCGTGCTTATTGGCTTGGGGCAGATGTGTGGTTGTTTGGTGGACCCCTTTCGGCGGTGGAATTGGTGAATGTTGCCCTCACCGCTTTCGGTGTCGCCTTGCCAGAAGCGACCCCAGAAGCCACTAGCGAGGCGAGTTCATAAGTATGACCGCACCCGCTACGGTGAACCGCACGCGATTGATACAGTCGCGTGCGGTTTTATCATTTGGACTCCTTGTCGGTTTGGGGATACTCATTTTGTTGGTGGGGGGGAGTATCATGCTAGGCGCGGCAGATATTTCTTTTTCGACCATTTGGGATTCGATATTCGCTTATAATGACACGTTATTTCAGCATTTGGTCATTCGCACAGCCCGTTTACCGCGTGTGGTATCGGGCTTAATGGTTGGCGCATCGTTGGCGGTGGCAGGTGGGATGATGCAAGGCATCACACGCAATCCATTAGCCTC
>CALDGT010000942.1 GCA_937942935.1 uncultured Chloroflexota bacterium
ATCGTGCCGTTGGTGGCGTGCCAACCGACAGATGATACCAAAGAAGATACTCAAGCCGCACAATCTTTTTTTCCGTCATTCGATAATTATGCGGTAGAAGGTTTAGAGAGTGTGCAAGATGCTGTTTTGGGTGGGTTAACTGCCGCAGGCATTGGCACAGGCAACCTGCCGTTTTCGGCAGTGATGTATAAACTCGATGATTTTGTAGATTGTTACCGCGAGACAGGCACATTTGATGCCCGTCTGTATATTGAGCGTATCTCCACTGTGGATGAATTACGTCTGCCGATTGCTGGCGTGTTGGTCGTCCTCAATCAAAATCGGGCAGTAGATAATTTCTTATCGTGTGTTACCCGCCCGCCATCGAATTTATCACGAGTGATGACCGCCGAACCGTGTACAGGGAGTGGTTCATTCCAATTTGGCGGGGATACCATCAGTTATCTATATGCCGCCACCGATGAACCGTTATGTGTGCTGTGGCAAAGCCATTTTAACGCATTAGCAAATCAATAATTATCCTGCTTGCCATGTAAGATAACACCTGTTGAGGTAGTCTTGTCTCAATAGGTGTTTTTCATTCTCTTGGAAGGGATAAGACTGTGCAAATTGATATTTTTCATGATACGGTGTGTCCGTGGTGTCGGATTGGCAAGCAACACCTCAAATTAGCATTACAACAATGGACAGACGAACCTGTGACCATTCGTTATCATACCTTTTTTCTCAATTCATCCATCCCGCCCGAAGGGTATCCATTTCGGGAATATATGCAAGCCAAACTCGGCGGACGTGTTCCGCTTGAACAACTCTTTGGCGCTCCGCAACAAGCAGGGGCAAAAGTCGGGTTGACATTCAATTTTGATGCTATCACCCAAGCCCCAAATTCCACACTCTCGCACCAACTCATTTTTCTTGCGCCAGATGACCAACGCGAAGCGATGATAGATGCCCTCTATGCCGCCTATTTTGAACACGGGCAAGATATTGGCAAAGTAGAGGTATTGGTGGATGTTGCCCGCGCACAAGGCTTAGATGCTGATGCTATTCACGCTAAATTATTAGCAGGTGAGGGCAGACAAGCCGTTTTAGATGACGCCGACCAAGCCCACCGACTAGGTATTAACGGTGTGCCATTTTTTGTGTTTAATAATCGCTTGGCATTTAGTGGCGCACAACCCGTTTCGGTGATGTTGGATGTGTTAAAGCAAGCCTCTGGCATGAGCATCAAATAACCCTGATTTGTGTTTATAATAGATAATGGCATAAAACACCATTATCTATTCGCAGATTAAGGAACACGCGATGAACGAACAAGCCTTAGCCCGCGCCCGCTTATCCTTAGAAGGTGTATCATTGGGGGACTCACTCGGCGCATTTTTTGAGATGTCATCTATGGGACGGATGATAAATGTCATTCAACAGCGACAATTACCGAATGTTGAATGGCATTTTACAGATGATACCAACATGGCACTCTCCATTTATGAAATTCTGCGACGATTCGGTGAAATCAATCAAGATGAATTAGTCAAAAGTTTTGTGCTTCATTTTGACCGTATGCGTGGTTATGGACCGGGTATGCGGTCATTGATGGCGCATGTGAGTCAGGGTAGGGCATGGCAAGAGGTTGCGGTTCAATTGTTTCAGGGTGGCTCATTTGGTAATGGGGGCGCGATGCGAATTGCCCCGCTTGGCGCGTATTTCGCCGATGACCTGCCCAAACTCATCACTGAAACGACCAAAGCCACCGAGACGACTCATGCTCACCCCGAAGGGATTGCGGGCGCGATTGCGGTGTCGGTTGCGACGGCTATCGCGTGGCAAAACCGCGAAAAACCCCTCTCACGGGGCGATTTTATCGAACAAATTTTGCCACACATCCCCAATGGCGATGTACGCCTAAATTGTTTACTCGCACAAAAATTACCCAGTAGTGAGCATATTGCCATTCACGAAATTGTGGCACGGATTGGCAATGGTAGCCGTGTGACGGCACAAGATAGTGTGCCATTTGTGTTATATTGTGCGGGTGAAAAGCCGAATCACTTTGAAGATGCGTTTTGGCTAACTGCCAGTGGGGGCGGAGATGTGGATACAACTTGTGCAATGGTTGGCGGAATTGTGGCAATGAGCATTGGCATGGATGGATTGCCATCCGAATGGATAAAACGGCGCGAATCGTTGCCCGATTGGGCGCTAGTCGGGTGACATTCATCACAAATAAATCATCATTTGGGCAAAGAGGCGCAATTGGTTGCGTCTCTTTTGCGTATTATAAGATATAGCGACCAGTTAAAAGGAAAATTATCAATGAAGAAGCTATATCAATCAGAAATGCGCGATGAGATTGCCAAGTATGCTCATATGCGCCGTGATGAAGTATTTACAGAAGCCGATATTGCTCATTTGCCCATGCCAATACAACGTTACTTTGATTATTGTGGTTATATCGGCAAGCCGAAAATGGTGAATGCAGAAGTGGTTTGGTCAGATAGCGCCATCAAAATGGGGATAGATAAACCGTGGATGCCCCTCAAAACATATCAATTCAATTCTGTCCCACGCCCGTTTCGGATTGCGTATATGCAAGCCAAAGTGATGGGATTCATCCCGTTTGAAGGGCGTGATTTATATACCAGCGAAGCAGGTGCAATGCTCGGTAAAATTGCCAAAATTATCACCCTATTTGATAATCACGATAGCCAATTGGCACAATCGGGCTTGGCGACCACCTTTGCCGAATCCTTTATCATCCCGTCTTATATCTTGCAACCCTATATTTCATGGTCTGCAATGGATGACAATGTGGTGCAAGGATGTATCGAATACAACGGCTTACAAGTGATTGCCACCTTCACCTTTGATGAGATGGGGCGGATGATTCGGTATGATACACAAGACCGTTTTATGTCGTTGCCAAAAGGTGAATATGCTAAAATTCCGTTTTCTGCAATTTGCGGGGATTATATCGAGCGTAATGGTGTCAAATTCGCATCTAAAATGAGAGCTGTTTGGCATTTGGAATCGGGTGATTTTGAATATTATAACGGCATGATTGCCGATATACGTCATAACCTCTCCATAAAATAAGCATTTGGGGCGTTTTTTATGGGTGGATTCGGCATAACTGTGTTATCCGCCCTAAATCATGTTGCGGTAAAAAATGCCCCGCTATGGTATTATCTTTGGCGTTAGCGTTCTTTATCAGATGAGATATGACCTATGCGCCGATTTTTGTTTTTACTATTCATCATGAGTGGGATTTTATTCTCGCTCATGCCCGCTTATTCACAATCCACGCCCAACCGTCAATTATTTATTCGTTCCGATAGGTTAGGCATTACCCATGTCACCATCACAGGTTTAGAGACACCAGAATCGCGCTACCAACAAGCCTTATCGCTTGGGGCAGGGTGGGATAGATTCCCGATTTATTGGAATCTGATTCAAAAAGAACCCACTACATGGTCTTGGGAACAATTTGATATGCAAGTTGGCGGGGCATTAGAACACGGCTTTAAGATTAATGCGGTGTTGATTGGTGTGCCACAATTTTATCAGGATGATGAAAGCATTTTGGGCATCCGCGAGCCAATTTTTGCCGATGGCACAGATACCCCTGCCGCAGGAAAATCGTTGAATCCTGCTAACCCGTGGGTGTGGTTTGTGTGGGAGACGGTGAATCGGTATAAACCGGGTGGGACATTCTCCCGTGAGGCAACCTTGCCACTCGGCGCGGGGATTCGGGTTTGGGAAATCTGGAATGAACCCGATTTTCTCAACTTTTGGAAGGCGGGTCCAATAGATTATGCGCGGTTGCTCAAAATATCCTATTTGGTTATCAAAATGGCAGACCCATCAGCACAAGTGATGTTTGGCGGGTTACTCTATCCAACAGGGTCAAATTTTATGGCACAAGTTCTAAATGTGCTGATTAACGACCCACTCAAAGACCAATATGATTGGTATTTCGATTTAGTTGGTGTTCATGCCTATGCCGACCCGTGGCGGAGTGGCTGGTTGGTCTTATTCACCCGCCAAACCATGCTCGCATTTGGGTTCGACCGTCCGATATGGCTCAATGAGACCGGTGTGGCATTATGGGATGATTATCCGGGTCCGACATGGATGTCATCGTTGAGCGCAGAAAAACGTGCCACCATGCAACAACAAGCATGGTATCTGATTCAGAGCGCGGCGTATGCGTGGAGTGAAGGTGCAGATAAAATCTTTTATCATCAATTGTATGATGATTGTGGCGACCAACCCGCAGGCACAGATTTTCCGCCACATCGTGGCAATTTATGCCGCCCCAATGTCCCCTGTTTTGGCGATACCTTTGGTATTTTCCGCAATCAAGCCGATGCTGTTTGTTTTACCCAAAGCCCCAATGCAGGCGAACCGCGCCCTGTCGCCACGGCTTATCGCTTGCTGGCACAAGTTTTTGGGATAGAAGCCTTTGGAAATGGCGATTTTGTGAATTATGATGTGAATATTGTCACCATCACCTTCGAGCGTCCGCGTACCAATGAACGCATTACGGTGTTATGGAATCGGCGACTAGAATCCAAAACCATCGCATGGGAAGCGGTTGGCGAAAATGCGGAATTGATTACACTCTCTGGCTCACAACTCATCACCCCAAATGACAAAAATTTTTATATCTTAGACATGCCCCCTGCCGTGAGCGATATTAACCAGAGTGGCTCAGATTATGGTGGGGTAGCCATCGGCGGTGAACCATATATTCTCATCGAAAAGCGGACGGGGCGTGTGACTGGCTCGGATATTGATTTGGCATTGCCCACATTATTGCCCACCCTCACCCCCCCGCCCACGCCCCCACCCCCCCCAAACCATTCCCCCCCCAAATTTCCCCCCACCAACGCAACAAACCCCCACCGGCACCCCCGCGCCGACGCTCCCACCCACCCAAGCCATTCCCCGCCCAACTGTCCCACCATCTAGCGATACACGCCCACCTGTGGCGACTGTCTTATCTTTACCACAGACCAGCCCCGCAACATTCACAGTTGAATGGACTGCCACCGATGAAAGTGGTATCCAATTGTATTTGATTTGGATACGGATAGATGGCGGGCAATGGTTGCCATGGCTAGAGACTACCGATACCAGTGCCGAATATACAGGGCAAACAGGCAAGACATACGAATTTTCGGCATGGGCGCAAGATTTGGCGGGAAATTGGTCAGAAAATGTTCAATTATCACCACAAGCAGTTACAACTGTGAGCGAATAGACTTGCATCTTTCAAAAATGGGATATGATTGTAAGGACACAGTAACTTGTGTCCTTCGCTCATTCACCAGATTAAGGAGTGCTTCTATGCGCCGATTATCCCACCTTTTGATGATTTCAATAATGAGTTTTTTTGTTTTTACCAGTACCTTTGCCCAAACCCAGCTTATCACCATAGGCGAACCAGTCATCGGCGAAATCACAACACTACAACCAACCGCCACCTATTCATTTGATGGGCGCGAAGGTGATGTGATTTATTTTTATATCTCGCCCCTGCAACTGAATCAAAGTTTTTATGGGCGTTTATTCGATGCAAATGAAAATGTGATTGCCGAAACAACGGCATTTCCATTTGTGCGTAATTTTCGGCTTCCCGCCACACAAACATACACCCTTTTGATTGGCAATAATGATAACGAAATAGGCGGGTTTCAGTTATTAGTAGATTTTTATCAACCGACATCGCTTGTCTTAGATACCTCTATATCCGATACGCTCGATTCTTCTGCACACTTAGATTTTTATACAATAGATGTGACGGCTGGCACGCTCTTTCGGTATTCAACATCGGGTGTTCAATTGGGGGTGTCTATCCTCAATCCACAAGGAGAATTGCACTCTTTTCAGGGGACATACGATTCACCGCTTTTGATGTTGTCGCAATTTGACCAAACAGGGCAATATCTCATCATGATGAACACCGATATTCCAGAAGGACTCGACTATAGCCTCTTTTTAGAATCGGTGAACCCCATACCATTAACAGCAGGGACATCTGTCACAGGTTCAACTCAAGTAACTAACCCGCCTGTGTTTAGTTTTCAAAGCCCTGCGGGAAAGGCATGGGAATTAAATGCGCTCATCCCACAAGATGGCGATAGGCGGATGTTTATTGCTCAATTAGATGGGCGCTTATGGTATGACATCCTCATCGCTACAGATAGTGGTAGTGGCGCAAATGGCAACCCGCGCATTAACCCATTCATCGCGCCAGCCGATGCGACTTATTATGTTTGGCTCGAATTTTCATCGTATCAAAACGAAACTGCCTATGATTATGAAATGTTGCTCAGTTCAACCACCATCCTCAGCCTTGCGCCCGAAGTCGAAACGACCCAAACTATCACCCCACAGACAGGCGCACTAACATTTGTGTATACCACCATCGCCGATAACCAACGGATAGAACTTTCTGTTCGCAAAATATCGGAGACGGGGAGTATATCGCTCCAAGTTTTGTCACCTGTAGATGAGATTATTTTTGTGGCAGGGCGGGGCATGAATGGTGGTGTATTCGATTTAGATTTGCCCGTGACGGGGTTATATCGGTTTGTGGTGAATGACATTGGATATGAATCTCCAGAATTGGTCATCACCATTCGATTACGCCAATTACAAGATAAGTGATAGATTAAGGCTTGATAGCGCCTATCGCTTGTCTTAGACTTGTGATTTGATGTTGTTATAAATGAAATCGGAAGGGCATATATGCCAAAATTAACGATTGTGTTGCCCACATATAATGAAATCGGCAACCTCAAAAAAATGGTCGAAGCCTTTTTTGTATTGCGTATCGAAAATTTTAATTTTTTTGTGGTAGATGATAACTCC
>CALDGT010000943.1 GCA_937942935.1 uncultured Chloroflexota bacterium
TTCATCATGCCCTATCGGGTGATTCTCATCTGCTTATTGATGGGTGTGTATTTGTTCACCGCCAATGACCGCTTGCAAAGTGCCGATGGTTATGCGATTTTAGCCACCGCACAATCGGGCAATATCAACATCATGGGGGCGGTAGATTATGTACTCGTCCCACAAGGGCGGATGGGGACATTCGGTTTAGACGGGAATTTATATAGCAAAAAAGGCATCACACCATCGCTTGCGCTCGCACCGTTGGTTTGGTTGAATCATTTGTTGCCCAATGCGCCACTCCAAGCCACTGCCCATTTATTCAACGGGATAGTGAGTACACTCACCGCGCTCGTATTATTTGGATTCATCGTCCGTTTGGGATATGAAAAACGAGTGGCATTTGTGGTGGCGCTGATATTTGGGTTAGGGACATTGTATTTGGTATATGCTCGCACCTTATTTGGCGAACCATTGGCGGGGTTGCTGTTGATGGCGTGTGTATGGTTATTGCATCTCATACATAACGATTATTCACCCCACCCCCCATTGCATGGAGAGGGGGAAAAAGAGGGCGCTTTTAGCTTCAACTTGCAGTCTATATGGGTAGGTATTCTGCTCGGCTTATTGGCGGGGATTAACCTCACATATATCATTTTTCTCCCGATTTTTGCCTTATATACCCTCATCCAAAACTCACGCCGATGGAAATCCATTTTTCTGATGGCTGGCGGATTTATTCTCATGGCGGGGATATTGGTCGGGTTGCTCAATTTATCGCGCTATGGGTCACTCACCGAGACGGGTTATAAATTCGGGGCAGGGGAAGGATTCACCACACCATTATTAACCGGTTTATACGGTTTATTTTTTAGCCCGTGGCGCGGGATTTTTTTGTATATCCCGTTATTTTGGTTATTGCCAATAGGATTAGTGTTGTTATATCGTAAAAACCGCGCCCTCACCGCGTTAATTGTGATTTCGATTGCCGTCCAAGCTGTCATTTATGGGTTATGGTGGAGTTGGCATGGTGGGGTGGTATGGGGCGCACGCTTCTTGTTGCCGATTATTCCACTGGCGATGATTGCTTTTGCGCCGTTGGTGAAATATGTGCTTGACCCATTATCTGGTCGAATCATGTGGAAATTGCTATTCATCGCCTTAACCATTTTTTCCATCGGATTGCAATTGCTCGGCACAGCCTACGATTTTAATCCGCATGAAGGGGTGTTGTATGCTGTTCACGAAGAAAAATTAGCCAATGCGCTGATGTATCACCCCGAATTGAGTGCCATCAATGCCAATTTAACCCTGCTCAAAAATAGCGAATCGCTTAATTGGTGGTGGGCAAAAAATGGCGACATATTGGGACTCGTGAGTGCAATAATCATCATCGGCTTTGGGGTTTTATTGTTTTTTGCTCCGTATAGGCTCATCCGCGTGGGCGCAATCATCTGTGTGGGCGTAGGGATGGCTCTTTTTGCCATGCGCGGTGAATCGGATGTTGAACGACAAAAACGGGATGAATTGCAAAGTGCGTTATCGCCATCTGCACCGATAATTGCCACAACAGATGATACAGCACTCATCAATTTACGCGGATTTGGGGATATTTCCACGATTTACGCCCCAACATCCCCCGATGAGCCATTCACACGCCAATTATGGCAAAATGCTACCGATAACGGCGGATTACGATGGTTTATCACATGGTTTAATCCTGCCAATCCCGATAATTGGGCAGAAAAAGCGTTATTCACCCAGCACGCTTTTGTCAAAGAAATCTGGGCGGGCGGGTATCGGGCTATATTATTTTATCTCAACCCGCCGATGACACCCAACTGGATAAATCAGAGAGCAAATTTTGGGGATGTTGTCATGCTCAATCGTTATTCGATTGCTACGGTTAGGGATAATGGTATATTTATCACACTCGATTGGGGGGTATCTGCACCATTGCCCGCCGATTGGGGCTGGTTTGTACATATTTTAGATGCGAATGGGCAAATTATCGTCCAACAAGATAGGATTCCGTTGGGCGGGTATATGCCGAATGAGCCTAGCATGATTGAACGATTGTATTTTATAACGCCACCACAAAATATGGTTTCTGTGCGGATTGGGTGGGTGCAAAGTGGTGTGCTTGTGCCTGTTGATGGCACAAGCGAAGGATTTATCGTTATCCTTCCCTAAACACCACTCGATACGATAACACGGCTGGCTGATTATTATCGGTAAAACACGGTGTTGCGGTGAGTGGCGTTGTGGATGGATTTGATAATGCGGGCATTTCGATGGTATAGGCACGCCCTTGCTCCATCTGATAATCGGCATAACCAAGCCCACGCTCTGGTTTTAAGCCTGTATAGAAGGTATTTGAGCCGTCATCCCAACGGACACGAATCGGTTGGGCGGGCAATTCCACCCCATTTTGGTCTATCACACGCACTTCAATAATGCCAGATAGTGCTGTATCACAAAATGTATTGGCAATCACCAATTCAAACGAAGCGGGTGGGGCAGTTGGCACGACAAATGGGGTGCGCGTGGGTGTTGGGACGGTGCTATCTGGAATATTGATAACCGGTTCAGGTGTTTTGGTTGGTGGTGGTGGCAAAGTTGGTGTTGGTAAAACCACCGTCACCACCATCGGTTGATTATTCGAGACCAATGGCAAATCATCGGCGCACCCTGTTTTACCTTGCAAAGAATAAAATTCAATCATGGCACGAACCGCATCCACCCCGCTATTGGTGCTGATGTAAGGTGATGTGGCGAGTTGACAAGCAATATCGGCAACAGCTTGAATGGGGTCATCGGCAGGTAAACGCAAATCTACCAAACGTTGAATTGCCACACCTAAATCGCGGTCATGGGTATAATCGAGGACGATTGCCACCACATAATCATATTTGGCTTGGAGTGACAGTTGCCACGGGGCGGTTTCGGTGGAGATGGGGAATAAAAATCGTGAGAGATAAATCATCCCAAAACACGAAATGAGCATCCCAAAGACCAACCCAACCCACGAAACAGAATAACGTGGGCGGTCATACCGACTCCGCATCCGACGGCGTGCGTTTGATTCTGACATTTCATAATCACTCATGGTTGTTGTGGCAGGCTCACTTGTCTGTATGGCTCCATAATGGGGGTTAACCGACCAAAACTCTCTGAGAGTGCCACTAACAGATAAATATCGTCAATGGCGCGGGAATTGCTGATATATCGTTCTGCCACATCTTGCACAAACTGAGGCACACTTTCGACATTCAACAATTTGAGGCGTTCAAATGCGCCTTGAATATCATTATCTTCCCAATAACCCGCCGCTACCATGAGTAAATACTCCTCTTTATAGCGATAGGCGAGGGTGTCTAATTGATAATTAGCAGATGAATCTGTCACCGCAAAAACAGAAATGATAAAATCTGCCAATTGATTGCGGAAAGATTGATTTTCAGCATCTTCCGCAGGGGCATTGGCGATTTGGCTAAACATGACCCATCCCACGAATAGCCCTAAAACGGCGCCAACGATGATACCTAAAACTAAAGACCCAAGAAAACGCATCATAATTACCCACCACGCGGGGTTTTGGTCGGCGCGATAGTCGGTGTGATGGGTGTTAGGGTCGGCGGTTGCGATGGTGTATTGGTCGGCGCGGGCCTATTCGTTGGCACATTGGTCGCTGTATTGAATGCTTGGGCAGGCGCGACTGGGACGGCGGTGGTTGGGATAGATGTCGCTGTTGGTTGTGTGGTAGGCGTGGTTGTCGGAGTTGGTGTTGGGGTTGGCTCTGGTGATGTATCTTTGAGCAAGTTCACATCAAATACACACGTCACATCTTCAGTAGAGACCCATGCCAAACGACCACCAACAAGTGGTGTTTGTAACCATGTCCCCGATTCATTGCGCCCATTGACCAATACAGGCGAATTTTGCGAGCCGAAGGTCTGAATTATTTGACTGCCTTCAACTGGAAAATCGAATGCCTGACTGCCATCTATGCGTGTAAAACATTCCGCATCTTGTTGTGTATAATTGGCGGGCAATTCTAGGCTATTAAAATCGTTATAGGCGGTGAGTAAAAAGAGTCCTTCAACGTTGCTACTCAAGAAAATAGAGACCACTTGCTCGCCCGATGGTGGTAATCCTTCAAGTGTGAGCAGATTTTCGCCTGTTTCATCTGGAATATTGTTGATATTCACGGTCACAGCGCCTTCTACATCCCAACTAATGGTGACATCTTGGGTGATATTGCGCGTGAGGATGGTTGGTGTGATGGTGTAATGATTCAAAACCAAACGCGGATAAATAGTGACTTGGCGCACTTCTGAGACCGATTTATCACCATGTTGGGCAATCAATTCGATTTGGACAATGCCTTCATAACCGAGTGTCTCAAATACCCATTGAGTGCTTTCGGCGGGGATATTTTCTTGGATGAGGTCATTGTTCACCCGTACCGTATAATTTTCGACATCTTGGGCTTCCCAATTGAGTGTTACCACATCGCCTTCAGTCACTTGAACTTTATCTATGTTCAATATCAAAATTTGGGGTTCTGGGGCAGGAGGTTGCCCCAAAATGACTAATAACCCAATGACTAAGAATGTGAATAAAACACCTGCTCCCGCCACCGCATAGGCGACCCATGTGGGTAGCATGGCTTTTTCGGTGTAATGTGCGGGGACAGCCGTCAGAAAAGCAGATAAATCTTTCGATTTGACGCGCAAATCAAAATCATGCTGGCGCACTTGACCAAATAAACGGCGTTGCTTGGGCTTAAGTTGTCCACGCACCTCCATGCGTTGACCGGGTGCGAGGGTTACTTGTGGTTGTTGAATATTAAAATGGAGTGTATTGGTGGCGGAGTATCCGCTAATCGTCAAGGGTAATGGGGCGCTCCCCTGATTGAGCAAAAAGAGCCTAAAAGATTCATCATCTTGCAAATTGGGATTTGCCAATGCCACACCAAACCCACTATAAGGCAAAATTTTAACACTCACTCCGCCTTCTAATTTTTTATCAGGGGCATCTTGTTGATACACAGAAAATGTGATTGGATAATCACCCGGTGCGCTACTGCTTTGGCGTAGGGGTTTGATGTTATAAATGATTTGCGCGGTTTCATCGGGTTCTATGGTTAGGGTAGGGCGATTTAACCTGCCCCAGCCATCTGGCAAACCAGTGGCTTCAATGGCATAAGCATGTTCTTCTGAGGTCATGTTGGTGATGCTAATCTCGACAGTGGTATGTGACCCCGGCGGAATCGCAATTTCTGAGCCATATACTTCCATCGAGAATCCGACATCGGGTCGGTCATAACGTTGCGTTTCTTCTGGCACTGGGTCTAAGAAGGTGGTTGGGTCTTCGTTGAGGGTATGATAAATCATTCGCAGATGACCTATCTGCAATTCTTCGCCACCAAACAAGCCCTTCGATTCATCTGCACCCAATTGCACACCATCTACAAATGTGCCATTAGCAGAATCCATGTCGGATATTTTAACATCCTTGCCATCATAGGTAATGCTAAAATGATAGCGCGAGATGGTATCGGTATCTAACACGATGGTACATCCCGCAGACCGCCCTACCGAAACACTAGGGCTATCCAAAAGGTAGGTTGCAAAATCCCCATTGGGATAAAACACGTCTAACCGCCCGTATGCCATATAGCACCCTATCTCACACGTATACCAATATATACACTCTATTTTAGCGATTTTTGCGATTCGCAAAAGCGCAAATTTAATTTTTTTCTGGTGACATACTCCCCATGCCTAACGGCAGGGGCTTCT
>CALDGT010000944.1 GCA_937942935.1 uncultured Chloroflexota bacterium
TGCGGTTTCGGTGACGGTAGCGCGGACTTCGTTCACAGTGGCAGTGGTCTCTGTGACGACAGAATCTTGCTCATTGGTCATGATAATTTGTTTGGATGTGGCTTCTAATATCGCTTGTGTATCCGTATCAAGCCGTGCGAGCGCATTACTTACACCAATCAACACCCGCCGAATCCGTTTGAGCATTTCGTTGGTTGTATCTACCAAACGAGCGAGCATTGCCGTCTCTGGAGAATTGGGTGCAAGGTCTGGCAAATGAAATTCTATCATCAAATCACCCAATGCGACTTGCTCCATCGTGGTGATATAGGTGCTAAGGATGTGTGCAGTGCGTTGATAGGCGATTCTATTCATCCATAAGCCGATGATGAATCCAATTGGCAATGCGGTGATAATCACGATGAGGAGTGAGATGGGGGTTATTCCAATTCCCAATACAATGAGGCAAATGGCGGCTGTATAGAGCGCCAAAATCCCTGCGCTGATGAATGGGGTTGGGTTGGCAAAAATAGCCCGTATGCGGGTGTTCAAATTAGGGGTATCTGGTGTAGTCATCGCTTATAATCCTGAGTCCATTGAGGTTGTGTTGCCGATGATGAGGCGTTCATCTGTAAAAAGACGCGCCATGTCGAGTAAAATCATTTTCTGTGGTGTAATTCCCCACGCATAACCCATATCATTGAGTAATTGAATATCGCCCAATTTGAGCGTTATCACATCATGAATGGCGTGCGCCAAGATGCCCAATTCCAAGCCATTAGCGCGGATAATGAGCAATTCTTCTGGTGTGGAGGGGGTAGGGTCATGCTTACCAAAAAAACGACGTAAATCGAGTATGCTGATGATTTGTCCCCGCACATTGACCACCCCTGCGTAAAAATCAGGAATGTTTGGTACGGTTGCAATTTTACTAATTCGCCTCACCGAGTGAACGAGAAGCGCGTCTACACCATAGGTTTCATCCCCTAACTGAAAAATGACCGCCGTTGTGGTGGGTGCATCTTCATCGGTGGGGAGGGGTTTGGCATATTGTTCGGCGCGTTGACGCAGACGCATGGTGATAGATTCTTCATGCAGGGTGCCATCTTCCCAACCCAAATTCCGCCAAAAAATATTTTGCGCCAATGTTAAGCGTTCATGCGAATTATCATCAAACATCAATCAATATCTCCTTGACACAATTTCTATTTTATCCGAAACTTGGCAATCTTGGTCACTTGGTTTGAATTTCATTACCAAAATCCAAATTGGACTTATCTGGACATACATTTGTGATGTCCAAACCTTTATCCTAACGATACTCATTCAGATATTTTGTTGTATGGAGGAATTTTTCATGAGCAATAATGGTTCTAATGGTACTGGCGAAACAGGGACTATCACTGCAAAGCGTGGTTTGGCGCAAATGCTTAAGGGCGGGGTGATTATGGATGTGGTCACACCCGAACACGCCAAAATTGCAGAAGATGCGGGTGCTTGCGCGGTGATGGCGCTGGAACGTGTGCCAGCCGATATTCGCGCACAAGGTGGTGTTGCTCGGATGAGTGACCCCGATATGATTGAAGGTATCATGAAAGCGGTCACGATTCCTGTGATGGCAAAAGCTCGGATTGGTCATTTTGTCGAAGCCCAAATTTTGCAGGCGCTCGGCATTGATTATATTGATGAGAGCGAAGTGTTAACACCTGCCGATGAAGAAAATCACATCAATAAGCACAAATTCAAAGTGCCGTTTGTGTGTGGTTGCCGTAATCTTGGCGAGGCGCTCCGCCGTATTTCTGAAGGCGCGGCGATGATTCGCACTAAAGGCGAAGCCGGTACGGGTGATGTGGTAGAGGCTGTCCGTCATGCTCGCACTGTCATGGGTGAAATC
>CALDGT010000945.1 GCA_937942935.1 uncultured Chloroflexota bacterium
CATCTACTTGTGATTCATCAATCGGTTGCCCGTCATATTCTGCGCGTAATATCGCAGTGCTTTTCATCACCATCGGCGCTTCGTAAGGTTCATATTTATCGGCGTAGGGTGTGGTCATGATATGCACATCGCATAAAATTTGCTCCTTGCGCCCTCGATTCACCCGTCCAAAGCGTTGGAGCATGGCTTCAAGTGGGGCGGGTTCGGTGAATAGGGTGTCAAAATCTACATTTAGGCTCACCTCGACCACCTGCGTGGCGATGACAATCACAGGGCGTTGATTTTCTATGCCGACTCCGCATAATTTCATCAACCATGCCTCTTTATCACGGCGGTCTGCCCCATTAAACCGTCCATGCAATAACATCACATCCCCGCCCGATGGCGTGAGCGGGGAGAATCCGCGCCCTTTGAATTGATCATACATCATTTGTGCGGTCTGCACCTGATTGCATACCACCAGCACCGCTTTTCCTTCCTTATATAAGGCAACAATACGCTCCATCTGTGCAGAAATATCGCCATCTATAAACCGCACAATATGCCGTTTGGACGCATCAAAAACGGATTGGTCGGCGCGGATTTTGTGAGGATTTTCTAGCGCGGTTTGCAAAGCACTTTCGATGAGTGGAGGCAGGGTAGCGGTCATGATGAGAAAGCGTGCGCGAAAATATCGTGCCAAATAACCCATGTAGGTGATAATCAGGGCGAGGCGTTTAGGGTCGTAGGCGTGGATTTCGTCAAATATGAACAGGGCATCGGTGTAATCTAGCAAGAGGGCTTCATAACCTTTGAGGGCATAGGCGGCTTTGAGCATCTGATAAGGGCTAAAAACTTGAATGGGATAATAATTCAGTTGGGCGCGGTTTTTGATATTTCTAGCGCGGAGTGACGATTGTTTCGCATCTTTTTCATCGCCATCCATCGCATCCTGATAAAATTTGAGGACAGAGCGACTGTGTTGGATGGTCACTTGGTCGTTATTATCCGCACCAAAAGGCATATCAAAATAATCAGATGACAACCGATTTGCCATCGCATTCATGCTGGCTTG
>CALDGT010000946.1 GCA_937942935.1 uncultured Chloroflexota bacterium
CATCCATCCCTTGCGCCGTCCTCTATCCCCAATGGTGAGGAAGGTAAACGGTTCATCTGCTTTTTTGACTCGTGGGGTATAGCGCATAAACTCTTTGCTTATCCCCAACGGGACGACATGAATCGGGACGGTTACACCCGCCCTACGAAATATATCTATAAGGAAGAAGGCAGGCACAATCACCGCATCGCAGGCGTTCAATGCTTCAGCCCACCCTTCTGGGAGTTTGGTGGATTCAAACATGGTGATGGCGATTTTCGGTCCCGCATTGACCATCCCCCCGAATTGCTGGTGCAGTGTCGGGTATCCCAACAAGATGCCCCCCATCGCGGGATGAATCACCCCGTGTCCTGACCCGTCCAACGCGAAACGGTTGACATACGCCTGTGACGACACATGAGTCGCCAGTTCAGATGCGAGTCGCCCGTAGCTGTCGGCAGGGTCAAATGATGGGGAGCAAATGTTGATGATGGTCATCTCATATCACCTTTTAGTCAGCACCAGATGCGGCAAGGGGCAAGGTGATTTCGTGAACAGCGCGAGCTGGGTCTGCAAACACACCGAAATAGGTATCCCACACATTTTGTTCCATGATGAAACGGCTCACATCCGGGTTGCCCATCGTCATTTGCAACGGTTGGCTCACCAATGATTGGAAGTCGAACACCCGATTCCCAACATCCACCAAATAGGCTTTCCCAGATGCCACGCCTGCATAGGTGGTTGTTTTCAACCCACGAGTTCCTGTCCATCCGTTATATTCGATGACGGCTTGAATACGGCTCAATGCCGATGATTGCAGGTCAAATCCTTGTTGAGGCACACGTCCCAACGCCCGTTCAAAGGTGAACACATCCCCTGTGTTGCACAGGATGATATACGGTCCGCGACGCGGGTTTGCTGTATCGTTCACCCCTGCGTTCATCGCGGCTTCTAGGGTGCGGAGATATTTTTCCGCCATACTCGCCGTCTTTTTGAAGGTGGTGAGCGCAGTCCCATCTGTCTTGTTCGCTGACGCATACGTGTGCGACAAAATGGGGGTGAAATGGATGTGATTCATTAACGCATTGAAGGCGATGCCGAATTGCCGTTCAAAGTTGGAGAGGCGGAACAATTCATTGAATTTGAAAATGTCTTTGGTATATTGGATGCCAGTGGCATAGTGCTTGATGCTCACCACCTTAGTCCCTTGACCGACACTCGCAAATTTCACCTCCCCGCCTTCCAGCACTTCTTCAAACACCACACCCGCGGGTCCAAGTGTGTAAATAGACACATTGCGGGGTAATGTGGTGTCGGTGGTGATGGTATACAAGGGAAGATACAAAAGCGGTTCCATATCCCGCCCCGATTCCACCTCATACCGTTGGCGTTCATAGAATTGGCTGGCGAAATTATCTGAGCTAATGAACTCGGCAATTCGCCCATTCCCCTCGGCAACGCGCATTTTCGTGTTGATGTTAAAGCCCTCTCGGAAACTCGCTTTGGGGGGATTTTTGGCGAGTACCGTTTTGCTGATAAGTTCAATTGGCATGTGCTATTCCTCCTCTTTTGGAATGCCCGATTAGAGACCAGCCAAAAGGATGCCTGTAACTACGTTGTTAGCATCTTTATCGGCAGTGGCTTTGAATAGGTTGATATTGGTGGCAGACAGCGCATTTTTGTTATATGCGTTATCTGGGGGGATGTTTGTCGCCGAGATAGCGGTTGTATCCAAGCGAACAATATCGCCATTCGATACGGATAACCCGCTAGGCACAACAAATTGGTATTCAGTGCGTGCAATGGTTAAAGCGACACGATCTCCGCTATTCCCATCTGCCACACTAATTCCTAGCCAACCATTTGCGTATACAACATCATTGGCTTCAATGGTTGAGATGAGCGCGACAGTAACGCTTTTGCCGTCGCTTTCACCGTATGTATCTCCAACTGACATAATCTTTTTTCCTCTCGTCTATACGATGGGTCTAGGACAAAAAACTACTTCCGTTTGGGGATGAGAATATCGCTTGCGTCATCCTCAGTGGGTGGGACGGCGGGTCGGTGTTGGGGCGGTCCCATTTCGATGAGCGTGGCTTGCTTCAGGAGCGTTTTCACACTCTCTTGTGCCAATACCGCCTCAAGGCTACTGGTCACATCTGCCATGCGCGTCGGTTTTTTGGCGCGTACCAATTCCGTGATGAGTGGGCGGACGTGTTCGGCTTTCACCTTCTCGGCAACGGCTGTCGTGATGGCACTTTCCAGCAGTTGCACATTTTCTGCCGTGAGTGCATCCTTTTCGTTCAGCAACTCGCGCACGGCGGTGAGCGCATTATCTGGCTTGCCGAGTAATTCGCTGATGGCGGTCAGGTGCTTGATTTCCCCGCGCAAGCCTTCCAGTTCGCTGGTCAGTTCTTGAATCCGTCTCTCCGACTCGCTGATGAGTCCTTGTGTTTCTTCTTTGGGTTTGGTGTCTCCCATATGGGTCTCCTGTAATGCGTCTAATTGCGATTGAACACTTTCTTGGGTGATGATGGGGATGCCTGTGGCTTGGATGACACCCACCCGCGATGGGTTCACCAAGTCAATTTGCTCTAAAGCGAGGCTATCTCCCACGATTTCGTGCAAGTCGTTAATCTCGGCAGTGCCATAAATCGATGTCCCGATTTTGGCATTCATGGCTTTTGCCACGCGCACATATTCGCGCACATCCGATGCCGTGCGTGGGATATATGCCTTGCCCCATGCCATACCGTGTTCATCTAAGGTCGCGCCGACCCAAAACAGCGAGGGCGTATCGAACCGATGCGGACGCTCCGCCTCAGTCAGATGCCCTTTCTGTCCGATGATGTCACGGGTATGAATGGCAGAGACGATGCGCTCCACGTCCTTGCGTTGGTATTTCACCCCATTGCGTGAGGTGGTCTCGGTGGCGATGGGGAGTGTCAGGAACATCGGGTTATCGTCCCCTTCTGTCAGGGCGGATAAGTCTATCCCGTCTGCCAGTGGGACATTCAGAGGATACTCCCCTTTGAGCGTGTGGTGCATTTCCAAAACAACGGCTTGACGAGTCATGGTGTCGTCATCTCCTTGATACGAACAAATGTACTAATAACAAGTATATACCATTTGTATATAAGATGACTATTAGCGTTATGTTACTAAATACAGACAATTACATGTTGAACAAGATTAAACTTTATGCAAAAAATTTTTTGAAATGATGAAAATGGATTATAATTCATCCCAGCTATTACAGGATTCAACGCTCTTTTTGGAAAGGGGGCGTGTCAGAATGACACAATCAGAATTAAACACGGTATATGACCCAATTATCATACCGCACCCACGTTACAGACCCTTATCTTTTATGATGCTCATCACCAGCATCGTGATATTCATCCTACCCGCGCTTGAAATTCCCATCACAAAAAGTTTTGTGGGCGATTATTATTTTTATACCTTTGAGAATATGACCGCAAATGGCGCTTTATATACCCTGATTGGGGCGGGTTTTGTGGGGATTTTATGGGGATTTTTATTGCAGAGTCGCCTACCCGGTCATAAGATGATACCCGTTTTCACCGCATTGGCGTGGGTCACTTTTTTTGGTGGTGCAATAGAAGCTATCCGTTCTGGCTTGACTGGATTATTGTTTCTGGGCATCGTCATCAGCAGTTTGCTCATTTGGTTGGGATATTATCTCAATCCCGATTGGCGCAGGTGGTTGCGCTTTAATAAAAATACCCCCAGTGTATGGCTCAATTTGATGTGGACATGGGTTTTAAGTGCGTTCTGTTCATTGGGCATTACCACCATCCTTGTTGCGGGCATCAACGCGATAACTGGGGGTGATATACTCGAAATGTCATACGAAGAAGCACAAATTCGCGCCATCAGTTTGTATGCAGGCGTCGCGGGCTTAACCAGCACCTTCGCCAGCCTGTTTTTGCTGATGGATTTGCGTCGTTTTGCCTCCAAATATCACCCCTCGCATTTGACCATCATTGACCAATCTCCCGCCCCACAAAAGAAATCGCGCAAGGGTAAAAATCAGCCAGAGGCGACT
>CALDGT010000947.1 GCA_937942935.1 uncultured Chloroflexota bacterium
TTTCCTAAGGTACAATTTATAAGTACTACTCATTCACCTCTTGTTTCAGCAAATCCACGACTTTATTCAAGCGCTCAATCACATCGCGCCAATAAACACGGCTTTGGTCTACGACAGCATTGATATAACCAGTGGTCGCATCATTAATGTCGCGCAATGACCGACCAATCACGACATCCTGAAATTCTGTTTGCAGTTTTTCGCGGCTTACTCCACGACCAATCCGCCGAACAGATAAATTCGCATCTAAAAAGCTGAGTCCGCGTAATTTCATCCCCGCAAAAACGGCATCTATATCTTGTTTTGCCTTGAGCAATTGCCCATCTAATGCCAGCGATTGTGTTTGCAATTCACGTTCAACATCTTTGACCTTCGATGTATCGGCGCGGACGACATCCATCTTAGCACGGAGTTGGTCATGATATTTTTGTATCAATTTTTCGGCAGTGGTCAATTGTGATAACAATTTTTGGCGCATAGGAGAGGCTTGTGCTAATTCTCCGCGCAAGTGTGCCTTGACCACATCTAACCCACCCTGCTCACCTGTTGAGGTCGGATTTTTTGCATACGCAAGGGCTTGTTTGGCAGATACCATAAAAATAAGTGGGTTCATCCCCAAATATTCTTTGACCTGTTGCTCAATAAACCGCTTAACCTGCAATTGCTCATTCGGTTGAAGCAGGTCTATTTGGTTCACGACCAAAATCATCTTCTTGCCATAATTTTTCGCCAATTCCATATAGAGGCGTTCTGTTTCTGCGAATGCACGTTTGGCAGAGAGCAAAAAGATGACCAAATCGCTACGGTGCAAAAATTCTTTGGCGACTTTTTCGTGCCGTTGGAATATAGAACCCGTACCGGGTGTGTCTACAATCGCAACGCCATCCCCCCCTGTATTAGGATGCGCCCATTCGCGGGTGCTTTCATCACGAGTGGTTGGTTTTAGATTGGGGGTTGGGCTATACCGAATCAGTTCAATCATCTCGGTGGTGGGAGTAATACCGGTCGGCAACATCTCGTCACCGATAAGGGCATTTACAAATGTAGATTTGCCCGCATTAAATTCGCCGATAATCACCACCAAAAAAAACATCTCGCGCAAATCACGCACAACATCTGCCAAACGGCGACGGTCATCTTCTGTGATGTCCCCCATTTCGGCGAGTGGTGCCGATACATCAGTCAATAAATCAATTTGCGATTCTCTGAGCGCCGCCAGCGCCCCTTCTAATTGTGTCATAGTCATCACCTTCTGGATTTAGCGCCCAAACAGCCGTTTCTTGCCCAACTTGGTTAATTCAGCCTCAATTTCGACCATCTGCTGATTCGCTTTTTGCAATTTATTCAATTGTTCGTTCTGAATTTGAGTTTGAGCCTCTACTAAACGAGTCAATGGTGCAACCACTTCATTTCGCAATGCCATCCCATGCTTAACTTGTTTTTCACCCGCCTTCGATACAACCTCAACATAATGTGATTGCAATTTGAGCATTCGATTGGTATGTCCACTCGCCAAAAAGCGTCCAAGTATTGGCAATGTGAAAAAGCCAATAATGGCGAGTCCTAAAAAGACCAAGAAAATACCCAAATCGAATTGACTCAACAAGGTGACAACAATAAAAATAAGCGCCAAAACCAGTTCAAAGGTGGCTAAGAATAGCACACTGTTGCGAAGTCCATTTTCGATACGTTCTGTCTCGATAAGACGCGATTCTGCTTCGATTGTCTCTAGTTCTGTTCGAATTTCTTGAAGGGGTGTGCGGTCATATTTGACAGGGGCGCGAATATCGCCAATAACCTTTCCGCGAATGGTCTCTGGCAGGGATTTGATTTCTTTTTGGGCATATTTGACCAAATCATCTACATCTTGTAAATCTTTGCCCTCTAAACGCGGTCCTAATTGTGCGACCACTTCTTGCAATTGGTCGAGTGGTTCATATACTTTCCGTTCTTCAAAGACAAGCCGTGTATAAGATGGATTTTTTCGTAACCGTTGGAATATGCGCGATAATCCGAGCAAGTCCATACAGCCCCACCGCATAGAGCGCAGGGTATGAGACCATTGAAACACCTCACGGATGGCATCGCTCCCTCGTGATGTTGCTTCGGTAAACTTGCCCCCGATAAGTGTCAATTGTTCGCGCACAATTTTTTGTTGTTCACGCTCATATCCGTTCAATTGTTGTTGAACATTATCGGCAATAGATTGATATTGGTCTAAAACACTCTGATTCGCTTTGACAGCTTCTAATGCCACTTTATGCACATTTTGGGTGATTTGAAGTGGCGTCTGCAATTTTTGGCGCAGGCGTTCAACATCATCTAGTTGTTCATCTAAATATTTTTCAAATTGGTCTAAGCCACTGTCCGCCCATGCTTCGGGGTTCACAGTTTCGCCCGTCCATGAGGCTTTCCCTTTCTTGGCAGAGACCATCCAAACAGGCACTTTTAGATTTAAGCGGTCTTGGCTTTGGTCTAGGACATATTGGCGGACTGCCGCTTGTTCGTCTGGGGTGAGTAAATCGGCTTGGTTGATAACAATCAGCACCTTCTTGCCATACTCACGCAATTGTTGCAAATATTCGATATTGCGCTGGGTCATGGCTTGGGTAGCAAGCATCACCAACACCACAACATCGCTCCGATGCAAAAATTTGCGGGTAGTTTCTTCGTGTTTCTGAAAAATAGATTCTAAACCGGGTGTATCTACAAAACTCACACGCTTAAGAAGTGGTGATGGATGAAAAACAGTATCTACTTCCCCACCCGATTCCATCCGTTGGGTATCTATGCCCCATCGCAAAATACTAATGCGGTCTGTTGTAGGGACGGGACCCACGGTGAGTAATTCATCTTGCCCCAGTAAGGCATTAATAAGGCTCGATTTACCGCTATTAAATGGACCTACAAAAACCATCAGATACGGATGGTCAGCATGAAACAACGCATCACGGACTTGAGCAACACGCTCCTCTCCCAATGTTTCAATTTTGGGCAGAACGGTGAGTAAATCGTTAATGACCTCATATTCACGCCTACGAATGGCTTCATAAGCAGTCACCAAACGAGTATCTAGCGTATCTTCCACATTCCACCTATCTTTCTTAATCAATCTTCTACCACAATTATGTAGTAGGAGCATGGATTATCATGCTCAATAAAGGACAGCATCTATGCTGTCCCTACAATATCGTCACTAGAATAACACAAAATTATTATTTTTAGGATAGAAGCGAAATATCAATTTCTTAATATGGCAAGTGGATAGAAAATGTTGTCCCGCGATTGAGTTCACTTTCGACTTTAATGATGCCATCATGATTTTCGACAATAGACTTGACAATAGATAACCCCAAACCAGTGCCTTCGACTTGCATATGCGCCGAATTTTTGACCCGATAAAATTTTTCAAATAAATGTGGCAAGTCATCTGGTGGGATACCCATCCCAGTATCTTGAACTTTGATGATGGCGCTATCGGGGGTAATTTCTGCCGTCAATGTCACTTTTCCGCCATTCGGGGTATATTTGATAGCATTACTGAGTAGATTTTGTAGGACTTGCTCCATTCGTTCTAAATCCATTGGCACAACAGCATCTTCTTCTAATGGGATAAAGGTTAAATCAATAGCTTTATCAGATGCCGCTAATTTGAAAATACTCATGTTATCGTCTAAAAATTTATCGAGTTTGACGGGTTGTAAATTGATGGCACGTCCCGTCTCTATTTTTGCCAAATCAAGCAACCCACTGATGAGATTTTTCATTTGTTCTGCGCTATTTTCGATGATACGAAGCAATTCCTCGCCTTTTTCATCTAATGTGCCGTTACCTTGTCGGCGCAATAAACTCACCGCCGTCTTGACATTATTCAATGGGTTTTTGAGGTCATGCGATGCCATGTTCATGACATCATCCTTCATGGCGGTGAGTTTTTCAAAATAAATGCGGTCTTGTTCGCGCAAGCGTTCAATTTCTTTGCGTTGGCGGGTCACAGTGAGATGCGTATTCACCCGTGCGACAACTTCTTTTGGGCGAAATGGCTTGGTGA
>CALDGT010000948.1 GCA_937942935.1 uncultured Chloroflexota bacterium
AATCTGTGCCTTCAACATCAATGCTCGTCTTATAGCGAACTTCGCCATCATTATAATCGAGTTCAAAATTGCCAATAATCATGCCATAGTTGGCGCGGGTGATAAATTCAACCACTTCGGCTAATTTTTCTTTTGGGGCATTAATTGGACAAACAGAATAAAAAACAAATTGTTCTTGTGCTTCACGCGCTTGGGCATAGCATGTCCAGCGCCCATTTTTGCCACTAAATGTCATGGTCAAAACAGGGGCATCATCCATTTCATAAAAGTTCCAATCATCTTCTTTGAAGAAGCGCATGATGGCTTCGTATATTCGTCCCCTTGTCATCTCAATCATCCTTTATGGCAATTTGCCACCATTATTCGCCAGTATGTTTATCAGAATCTCTGTCACCGTGCTTGTCGATGCCTTCTGTAACGACAGGCATCATACCTGTGGTTGCCCCAACATCCTCACGATGGTCTCGCCGTTTTTTCGATGGCAGGCTATCGGGTTTGGGTGGTTCATCGGTTGGGCGACGCATAATTCCAGAGGGAGAATTCCAGTCGCCTGTGACTTTTGGATTATCAGACATGGCACATTCTTTCTGTGTTTATTCGACTCATCATTACTATCCATCGTACTCTGAATTTGTTCCTAATGCAATTTTTTGGTTACTCTGGGACAACGCGTAGTGTATCGGCACCATTAATACGCCCCGCCACCCAACCAATAATTCTATCGGCTGTTTGTACTTGCCACCACACATTATTTTCGGATTCAACGGGACCTGCGATAATCCGCACAAACTCGCCTGCACGCAAAGCTGTTAGGGGGGTATTGCCTGTATTCGGTGCTGGACGGACATTGAGTTCAATCGCAATCACTTGTAGTTGTTGATTTGGTTGAAATTCGCTATCTTCAATCACACCGGGGGGGATATATTGCGGTGGTGGCGCAGATGATGGCACTGGACCCGTCACCCAATTGGTGACGATACCACCTGTTGTCCCTGTGATGTCTTGAATTGCCCCGTTGGTTTGTGCCAGATATTGTCTGCCACCTGCCTCGACCAAGACCGCATTCCCATTTGGCGACCACGCCACCCGACTCGGCGCGGTTGTCCCGATTTGCCCTGTGAGAAAATTGCCCGCGCTATCCACAATTTGAACAGGCGCATTAAAATCGCTGGCGGGTCTGCCGAGTGCATAAATTGCGCCAGTGGGGGCTTGAATCGCATTTTGCACCCATATCCCCCGCGCTGAACCATCTAATAAAATTTGTTCATCTGTGCCGTTTGGATTGACAGTGGCAATCACTACCCGCCCCTGTGGGTTAAATCCACTCACTAACAAGCGACCATTGCTCAACCATTGGGCATAATCGTAAGCCAAGACATAATCGGGTGGGCTTTGCGGATTGTGATTCGGTGACATGATAAAAATTGCGCCTCGCCCACCACCATCTTGTGCTGAATTGCGATTAATCACGCGCACCGCCATTAAATCACTCCCTGCCGACCATAAAATTTCTTGTGAATCGTATAAAAATGGGATACTCCCCGCTAATCTGCATCCTTCATGTTCTTGATAGGGGCAATCGTGCAAAATTTGGCGCGGAACACCACCATCCCATACCCATACCCCCTCACGATTATTACGATTATCGGGTTTGATAATCATGCTCACCACCCCCCCATTCGGAGACCATCCTGCCGATGTCACAAATACATTATTTTCGGGACGGGTGGGGGCAGGGAAGGCATCTAACGGCACGACACCCTCACCATTGGCATCCCGCGCATATAACACCCCCGCGCTATCGGTATAAATCCAACGATTGGGGTCAAATGGATGTCTGACGAATAAGCTAATCCCACTGGCGCTCGTCCCAAAATTAACAGGTGAAGGCAAAATGGCATTGGGGTCTAATACAAAGGCTTGGGGATTAATGCCAAAAATTTGCAAATTCGGCTGGAACGGGATTTCATCCCGCGAGATGGTGGGCGGGACATCCAACAATGGTGGGACAGTTGGCGGATTAAATGGGATTGGTGTATTTGTCTCTGCTGGTTGTGCTGTGCCACCTTCGATAGGTGGTGTTAGGGCGGTTTCTGCCGATGTCGTGGCGGTGATAATAATTGGTGTTGCATCAATGGTTGGTGCTGGCGCAATTGTCACCGTAGGCGTGGGTGTTTCGATGGGCAGGACGGTTGGGGTAGGCGTTGGGGCAGTGATGGTGTTGAGGGCATTAATGGTCGCCACCAATGCCGTTGCGGTGACGTCTATTTCGCTGATGGGTGTAACCGTAGGCGTTGGGCTTGGTGTTTGAGTGAAGGATTGCGCTGTTTGGGTGACATAGTAGGCGGTCACGGTGGCGGCGACTTGCTCATATAATGCAGTAGCAGAGGCTTCTGCATTTTCGGTGGCAGTAGCGGTTGCGCTTGGCGTGGATGTAGGTGCGAGTGCTGTTTCTGTTTGGGCGCGTTGAATGGCTTGTACCGCCGTTTGGGTAAAATTGGGTGTTGGTGTATTGGTTGGTGCGGGCGTGTTTGTGGGCGCAGGGGTACTGGTCGGTTGTGGTGTGTTGGTATTGGTGGCTTTCATGGTCGCAACAGTCGGCGGAACAGGGCGCGGGGTAGGTGTTTCGGTCGGCGTGGTGGTCGCTA
>CALDGT010000949.1 GCA_937942935.1 uncultured Chloroflexota bacterium
CACTGATTCACGCTCATCATCTACCAAAACAGCCTGACCTGTGCGGTTGAGTTCTGCAATAATTGAGCGTAATTCACCACCCATATAGTCTTGACTCAAACGATTTAATGCCATTACATCATCACGAGATGTTAGTTTGTGGCTCAAAATAATGTCACACTGAGATAATACTTCTGCATCAATCGCAGATGGTTGTTGTGTTGCTACGATAAGGGATAAACCAGGTTGCCGTCCCTCTTTTGCCCAACGGATGAGTTGTGGTTTCGCCAATGATTTACCAGAATCGGGGATGAATTGATGGGCTTCGTCAATTGCCATCCATACGCGGGGTAAGCTACCTGCTAGACCAAATTCCTCACGTAGGCGGGCATCAGACCGTGCGCGAAATAAATTACGTCCTATAATATTCAAAATGAGATTACGTCTTCCATGAGAACCACTTTCTAACCGACTGACATCTACGATATTGATAACTCCGGGTTCAAAGATGTTATCCATAGATTGATAACTATCTTCACTGAATAAATGCCAGTTATGAGCGCCTTCCAACCGATTGAGAAGTGCTTCACGCGATGTTTCTTGTGCGCGTTTATCTTTTTCGACTGCCTTCATAAGTTGAGGAACAGTGAAAAAATTTTGTTGTTCGGTCAAATTTTGAACAGCCCGAAAAAGTGCAATCCCCATTGGTTGATTGATATTTGCATCAAATAAGTCACACCATCCATCAGGGCTTAAATCAGAGGCATTTAGACGGAGCGGAATACATTCGACACCTCTACGTTGTAATTCCTTCAAAATATCTGGGTCATATAATTCTTCAGGAATACCAGGGATAAGTAACCGTACACGAAACCCACGCGCATTTAACCCCCATTGATAAAGTTCTTGACTCTGGCGTTCATTTCGCATCACCATTGTATGGTAAATTCCCATTGGGTCTATGATGATGGGAATAACACCATTACCACCAACGCTGATAAGTTCTTCAATAATTACACCTAATGTATAGGATTTGCCACTCCCACGCTTACCACATACTAAAACTGCACGCGAACCATGCGCGTCTAAGTACACATTTTTACCAGAACTGGCATCACGCCCAAGCATTAATTCCAAAGCGATTACACCTTAAATTTTAGAAATGGGACAATAGATTCTTGATAGGAGAGTCCACCATGAACACCACTATCATTTGCGCGAATTGCGCTTCCTAGATAAGGATAGCACAATAAATAATATGGCACACCACCATTTTCCATACGAACTGCGTATTCCTCTATTTCTGATGAATAGCGTGGTGAATAACGTGGTTTGCTATCTGGTAATTTTAGATTTTCTAACTGATGCTCATCTTTCCATAACATACCGTGGTCTGCGGTTGCATATAAATAAACCGAGAATCCCGTACTTTTGAGTGTAATTAAGAGGCGTTCAATATCATCTAAAATCCCTCTAATTGCCCCTTCAATCTCTGTCCTACGCAATTCACGTTTGCCATGTGCCAGACCGTCTAAGCCCTCGCGCACGATTTGAATGTAAGAATATTTTGGCAGAGTTTCTCTGCTAAGTTGTTGTAGGATAGCTTCAAAGTTAACGACCTGTTCTGAAGGCATACCTGTGAACATATAATTTGCGATGATATTGTCTTTTGGCTTCCAGTAGGTATATCCACGAGCATGACGATACCCTAGACGATACAATCTCTGATAAATTGGTGGTGTGTTGACAATTGATGCGAATCCAACCTTTTCGACTAATTTATCTCTATCATCATCATAAAAGCGATATGTTACTGATGGACCGTCTACAAAACACGGCTCAATGGATGTATCCCAATCTAAAACATCTGCATAACTCAATCCATCAATTAATAACATGACTACCAACTCAGGATGATGTTGCCTCACATCCTCTTCAACTTTTTGTGCGACCTTGTGAGTTGTGAGCAGGTGAGTACGTGCATAACCCAGATGATGGCGCATATTGCGATTAATAGCGCCAATCGGCGGAATTTCTAATGAACGCATTTGCGGAAAACGTGTTTTGAGAATCTCGTTATCAGATAGAATGAGTTTGGCGCGTGTTTCGATATAACCCCTATTATCTAATGTCTCAAGAAAATGGTTTACATCAGCATCTAAAACAATATCTATATTTTGGCTTAGAGACAGTGGCACTAAAGGATGAACTTGTGCTATCACTGGTATTCTACCTAGCCAACTGTCGAGACTCTCAAATGACACGTCAATCATGATGATTATCTCCGCACTTTGGTCACTAAAATACGGATACGTTGCTTTTCGTATAAGCTACGGAAAACCTGCCAGAATTCTTCATGAGATAGACCAGCACTACTTTGCCATTCAAAAATGTCCATTACATCATCTATGGAATTACCTCTAACATGCTGAAGGGCTATATCTTCTTCATGCGTTAGGCTGGCTTCATTAATTTGCTTGCTGAGTTCTGCAACTTGTGTTTTGACACCTTTCCAAAATTCAACTATCTGGTTCATTTCATCCATTAATTGTGCGAAGTCACCTGTGTTATCGGATTGGTAGTTTTTGATAACAACAGGGTCTTCAATATATCTTTCGAGTTCTGAGAGTTTGTTGAGTGCATTGGTTGCTTGCTCAACAATTTCTTTACCCTGCACTTCGACTTTTTGTCTAACTTCTGGTATCAGGGTATTGAGCATCGGTGTTGTGAGGATTTGACCTATTTGTTGGCGTTCTGCGCCGATGCCTTGCAAGATACGTTGCCACAATTTTCTGGCTAATTCACCCACTTTTGTATATAACAACCGATAAGATTCTTCGGGGTAGGCGATATTGTATTCAAATAGGGGCATTTCATCACGCTTAAAACCAAACTGGGTTGCAAATAATTGGAAGTACCGATTTTG